>CAYZOE010000082.1:0-18644 GCA_964479805.1 uncultured Pseudoalteromonas sp.
TATGTCCTGAGTAAAATTAAAGAGTCTTGAGGTGTGATTGCGCTTGTTCACTGAGCGAGGTGTTACCCTGTTGCTTATACAAGTCACTTAACTGCTGCCAAGCGGCTTTGTTGGCTGGGGTTTGCTCAGTGATGCGCTTTAATATCGCGATACTTAATTTGGGGTAATCTTGGTGATGCTTGCTGGTAAAAGCTAACATTAGTTGCTGATCAGGCTCTGTAAAGTTGCTGGCCGCTTGCTTTAATGTTTTTAGCGCAAGTTTATGTTCAGTTAAGTTTGACCGTTGCTTTGCTAGCACTGCAAGCTTGTGCCATGCAAATAAAGAATGCGGGTAAAGCTTGGTTAATTGCTGCCACGTTGTGCGCGCAAGTTCGGGTTTATTTTGTGCTAAATATCGCTCGGCCCAGCGGTTAATAAAGTAATGTCTAAAGCGTGGTGAGGCGTCTTGCCACAATGAAAAAGCGAGCGCTAACTGCGCTGACTCCATTTTATTTTGTGCCATGGCACTGTAAAAGCTTTGTAGGTCTTGCTCATTACTTGTTTGCAGGTACTTTTTGCGAATGGCGATGTATCTCTCAGTCAGTTGGGCTTTGTTGAGATCAAACTGATTTAAATAATCTGTGACTGCGTAGTCGGGGTAAGCGCTTCGCAATGCCTCTGCGATGGCGATGGGCACAACCGATTGGTGATTTTGATTAGCAATATGGCGCTGATTGAAAGCGGCTTTGTTTTGTGCTGCCTTATTAAGAAATTGTGTATCACTTTGATGCCCTAGCTCTTGAAGTAAATTAACCTGTCCTTGGCTATCAACAAGCTGTTCAATTTGAGTTGCGGTTTGCTGCACATAATCCACATTAGGAAAGACCACTGAGAGTGCATGCAAATGGGTAAAGTACTGTTGTAAAAGTGGACTTTGATTGAGCAGGTAAGCAGCGCCATAGGAGTGTGCAAAAAGATGGCTTTGCTCGGTGAGGTATTTGTTTTGAACGAACCGGGTGAGTTCTGCTGAGATAAATTGTGACAGCGCCTCAGTTTGGTCGAATAAGGTTGAGTACCAAGCGGGGTTATTGATAAACACTACAATCGTTGCGGGGATCTGTTGATAGCCTTCAAGTTGGCGAATGCGGTGTAAAAAGTCTCCCTTAAAATCACCTGCGTAAAAGTCATGGGTATTAAGTACATAAACCACAGGGTAAGATTTTTTATTGTTGTAATTATCGGGAAGATGCACCGAGATGCTTTGTACTTTAGCGAGTGCTAAAGATTGAATCTGGTAATCGTGCGATGTGTTGGCATAACCGCTAAGTGCAGTTAGCAGGCTAAATAAGATTAATATGGGTTTTAACATGACGCTTTGCTCCTTCGAATGATGGGCTCAACAGTAAACGAAGCACGCTAAAAGGCTGGGTGAAAAGCTGATTTATGACTGATTTTTAACTGAGCAGGGACTGGTTAATCTGCTGTAAATCAGCTATTTTCCAATTCATAGCAGCAAGGCAGCAGTACATAACCATGAATACGCGTTATCAAATATTAGAGTGTGAAGTCGATTTTACTGAGCAAACCTTAGTCAGGGCAGGAGAAGTACATAAGCAACAGCACAAGGTGATGCAAGTGCTGCGTTGCTTACTCCAAAAGCAAGGTGAGTTGGTTAGCATCGATGAACTAATGAATGAAGTGTGGCCTGATACGGTTGTGTCTCCCAATACCTTACAGCGCTGCATAGCGCAGCTACGTAAAGGCTTAGGAGATTCAAGCCAAGCACAACGCGTTATTAAAACATATCCGAGACGAGGTTATGCCTTGGTGGCGCCTGTGACTGCACTTGAAGAGGTTGCTGCTACTGATAAAAATAGGCAACCTGAGGTATTACAACCGAGTGTTAGTCCCAATCAAGCTACTCAAACTAAGCCGCGAAAAAGCAAACAAAAAGCTTGGTTTATCGCTGTAATTGCATGCACAGTAATGTTTGCCTTGGTGATGATAATGATTGACCAACTGCATGTACGTACAGACGATTCAAAGCCCAAGCGAGCGTATATTACTTCAGTGATGACGGCCAGTGATGCGCATACGGGTCAGCCTAGATATGCCCCAAATGGCCAACACCTGCTATTTCAGCGTTATAGTGACTTTTGTGAAAGCACAGTCTGGTTGCAAAATGTCGAGAACAAGCAAGAAACACCGCTTACCCAGCTGCAAAAACGTATCAATGATGTTGCATGGTCAAAAGACAGTAATCGTATTTTAGTGGCGCAAAGCAACCCGTGTATTGCACCAACACATGAGCAATGTTGGCAGCTTGAGTTGCTCACATTAGATGGGGCAATGCAGTTGAGCAACACTCAGCCAATCGGTAGCTGTGAGCATAAACGCATTAGCCAAGTTGCTTGGTTTAATGAACAGTCGGCTTTATTTATAGAGCGAACAGGTCAAACCCATAGGCAGCTTACAAAAATTGATTTACTAACCGGACAAACACACAGTTTCTTTGCACAGGGGGATGTGCTGTCGTTTACGTCGTTGGGTTCAAATAAACTCGCCATACTCAGCCATCGGGGCAGTGCCCAACTGACGTTATATACGGTGAACGAATTAGGGGAAGTATTACAAAATCAGCCACTCGACTTTAACGATGCGCTGTCGGTATTCTCTCGAAGTAAGCTGAGTTATGTGGCTAGCGACGCTCAATTATTGCTGGAGAATAACGGTCAATTATTTGCAATCACAGAGCAAGGTGCAGTGCTTAAGCGTATGAGTTTACCTAACAACCTCTCTGATTTTTCAATTTCAAATGATGCTATTGCTGCCACGAGAGGTCTCACAAAACAAGATGGTACTTTGCAAAGCTTAACGGATGACGAGCAAACACCGCTGTTTTCTTCTAAAGGCGTTGAAACTTATTTTCGCTTTGCGCCAAACTCTAACGATATTGCGTTTGTATCAAATCGCACCGAAGCATTACAAATCTGGGTTAGCAACAATAGTATGGCTGCACCTAAGCAGTTGAGCCAATTTGAGTCTGCAAAGCAGATCAGAGGTCTTGAGTGGTTAGAGTCGGGCGAACGTTTAATTTTTGTGGTGAATGACCAGCTTGCGACATTATCTTTATCTGGTGAACTTACAGTCATTAGCCTGCCATTAAAGATGAAATATTTATATCAAACGCTGCCTAACAACCAAGCACTAATAGAGTATCAACATGACTATCAAGAAGTCGTTGCCATTATCAATTTAGATACCTTAAAAATCACACCATTGCACGCGGGTTTATTTAACGACGTGCAATTAGATACGCAAAATAACTTGTGGTTTATAGACCGAGATAATCGACTTAATAAGCTTGAAAACGGAGCACTCTCACGCCCATTTGCTGATGTAAAAGTGAATGTACTTAGGGCCTACCAGCAAGGGGTGGCCATATCTGATAAGAATATGGCGCTATTTTATTTATCGGGGCTGCAGAGTGAACCGCAAAAATTACAGTCACTTGGCTCAGGGGCATGGTTGCAAGACATAAAAGATACGCAGTTTATTTGGTCCCACAAGCATGCCCGAAACAGTGACATTGTTGAGTTGGCCGTACCGGATTAAAAGTTATGCTTTTCAAGGCGATATAAAAACTGTTTGTAGCTAATCCCCAATAGTTTGGCAGCTTGGGTTTTATTGCCGCCTTCGCGGTTTAGTGCTTGTTGTAAGCAATCTTTCTCAAATTCATCCCAATTTAAGCCCTCACTTGGTAATGTAAAGAGTGCGTCGGTTTGCGTGCTGTTTGCCGTATTAGTGAGGTTTTCTTTAAGCTCAGCTTCATCCTGTAGAAGTACAAACTGCTCTAAGGTATTGGAGAGCTGGCGAACATTACCGGGCCAGTTAAAGTTGAGGAGGTGTTTTAGCAGTTTGCTGCTTAGCTGGGGGGCTTCAATACCATATTGTTGGCTAAAACGTTTTAAGAAATGTTCGATTAAACGCGGAATATCTTCTTGGCGCTCACGCAGTGGAGGCATATGTAACGGCACCACATTTAGTCGATAGTATAGGTCTTCTCTGAATAAGCCATCTTGTACCATTTGTTGCAGGTTTTTATGACTAGCTGCAAGCACTCGGACATCAATATTGTGCTCTTTGGTATCGCCTACTGGCGTCACCACACCCTCTTGTAACAAGCGCAGCAGTTTGGTTTGTACATTGAGGCTCAGCTCTGCTACTTCGTCTAAAAATATCGTACCCTTGTTGGCTGCGGCGAATTTACCCAGCTTATCTTGCGTTGCGCCTGTGTAGGCGCCTTTGAGCGCGCCAAATAGCTCTGACTCGGCCAAGTTTTCTGGAATAGCTCCACAATTAATGGCGATAAACGCCTGCTTGCTCCGGTTTGAGAGTTGATGAAGTGCACGGGCAGCAAGTTCCTTACCTGTGCCGCTTTCACCGCTGATTAAAACCGTTGCGCTGGTGGCACTGACTCGCTCTATACGCTGAAAGACTTTTTGCATACACGGAGCATGACCAATGATATCGACCAATTGGTTTTGCTCACTGATCTGCGAGCTGAGTTGCTGATTAGCAAGGCGTAGCTGGTTGGCCTTATTCGCTTTGGCAAGCGCTAAAAGCAGTTCTTGTCGTTGAAAGGGCTTACTTAAATAATCGTCTGCGCCAAGTTCAATGGCTTCTACTGCATGTTCAATTGAGCCATAAGCGGTAGCAACGACGATGCCGATGTGTCGTTTTTGTGCACGAACATATTTGATTAAGTCCATGCCCGACAGGTTACCTAGTTTCCAATCAGTAAATATGAGTTCGATATCTGCGTGTTTTTTAAGAGTGACTATGGCATCTTCAACACTAAAAGCGCTATAAACTTGGTAGCTCGCAGCACTTAACATCGCGCTGATCAGAGTATTTTGCGCTTGGTCGTCTTCAACCAACAAGATTGGCTGCGGTTTAGTCATGGACTGCTCCTTCTTCAAGCGATGACTGCGCTAATTGCAAGGTGACACGTGCGCCATTTTGTGTGTTTTGTACTTGAATATCACCTTCATAGTAAAGTTCAGCTAAGCGCTTGGCTAAATATAAGCCCATGCCCGCGCCATCTGCTTTGCTGCTCACATGAGGCTCAAATAGCTGAGTGAGAACATGTGTTTCAAAACCACCACCTTGATCTTCAACTTCCACAAATAACGTGTTTTGCTCTGAATAGGCATTTACCTCAATAGATTGGGTGTTTTGACTTGCTTGTTGCGCTTCAATGGCATTGACTAGCAAGGTGTGCAACATAGCGCGGATCTCAGATTCAGCCCCTTGTATAGACAAATCTTGCTGTACCTGAATATCAAGGTCAAAATCAAGTTGGCCTACTTCAAGCTGAATATCTTGAAGTACCGCAGCAATTGGGACGGTTTGTGCTCTAGAAGAGTGCTGATTACTCAGCTGCAATAAGGCACTGATGCTCTTATTCAAATGGGCAATTTTATTATCGGCAATGGTTTTTAAACTGTGCTTGAGTTGGTTGTCTTGGCTTTGCCAAAACTGCTCAAGTGTGAGGCCCAAAGTGTGTAATGGATTTCTCAAAGAGTGTGCAATAGCGCGACTTAACTCGCCGAGTTCCGCCAATTGTTTTTGTTGTTGTAGCTGTTTTTCAACTTGATTGAGTTGATCGAGCTTGTTGCTGGTGGCATTAAAACTGTCAATGCAAGTTGCAATTTCACCGACGCCCTGTGCAGGCAGTTGAGTACCAAGATTACCGTCTGATAAATCCTTAAAGCCTTGCTTGAGTGCAGTAATTGGCTGGGTGAGGCGATGAACAAAGTACAGCATTAAACCAACGGCAATGAGTGTCGAAAGCGCAATACTCCACAGGATGAGCGAAGTGAAGCGTTCGACGCTATGACTTTGGGTATGGCTGTTATGTTCAGTACTGATAATCTTCCTGATGCTTTTGTCATCTTCAAAATGAAAGAATACAGAGTTAACTTCATCTTTGAGTGATTCTGCTTTAATAGTAACAACGGGTTTTACAGGCTGTGTTGGTATTGGTGGTTTGCTTGGTTCAGGTACTTTTGAATTATCCTGAGGTTGTGGTGGTTCAGGTGGTCGCTCTAAGGTGTTTGAAATGGTCACTTTGTCAGACAAAATCACGACTTTAGGGATATCACTATCTAATTTGTGAATGATTTGATTGATATCTTCTCGCGCTTTACCAATTAGTTGCTTAGTGATTACTTGTGATTGTTCAGTAATATCAGCACTGACTTGTGATTTGAAATGCAAGACCAGCAATGTTTGGCTCACTGCGAGTAAAAGAAATATCGCCAGAATACCCAAAATTAAATAGCGCTTAATCGTCACACCTTCTCCCAATTAGATCTCTAAACTGACTCTGCCGTACTTACTACAAGATGCATTCCAAAATGCCAATTCGCAAGTGGTTTGTAACCTTATGAAATTATTTAGGTAAATTAGTATCTGTTTTAACAATTAGATTTTACCGACTTGCTATTCCCTATATCGGCCACTTTATATCCTGATATCAGGATATTTTTGTTTTGCCTTTCCAAGAAGCATTAGTAACACCATGAAAATATTATAAAAAGCATTTTGGCATGCCTTTTTCTATACCTAGGTCGACATTTTATTTTAGCGTTTATATACCGAACCATAAGGAGAAGACCATGTTTTCAACTATTAAGTATAAGAAAGCCGCCAAAGCTCTGGCCGCAGCGGGCCTTGTTTTTGCGGCCAGCAGTTACGCAACCGATCAAGAAGCGCTGCACGTGATTAAAGTTAAACAAATCAATGATGATGTAAAAGTGATGGTGAGTGAAGGCCATAATACTGATGTTCGAGTTATTAAGCTTGATAAAGCAGATCTCGGCAGTGAAGTGCTTGTTGAAAAGCTGGCAGATTTACCTGTTGAAGCTCGTCAGAGAGTCGAGGAAGTACTCGAACAAATCGACTTAAATGATAATAAAGTAACATTCTTTGCAGATAAGGTGATCCAAAAGCTGGGTAAAGATGGCGAAGTAAACGAAATGGTATTTGTACAGCATGATAGTGAAGGTTTTGCGCTTCACCTACCACCAGAGCCACCGTTACCACCAGGCGCTCCAAAGCCTGTTAAGCCAGCTAAAGCACCTGTAGTATTTAAGTTCTCTTTTGGGGAAGATGGTGAAGGCGACCATGAATTTAAGTTGATCACTTCATTACTGAAAGAAACCAAGTTAACGCCTGAACAAATTGATGAGCTGCAAACTCTACTAAATGAAAAGTACTGAATTTAAAGTATCAACAGAGTTAATATGTGTATAAAAACGGCCCTGAATGGGCCGTTTTTATATTTAATGCACAGTGCTATCGTTTGTATTGATGAACCAACAAAGTTGGCTCAGCATACTCGCTTTCACCTAAATTAAAATACTCTAATGAGCGACGCATATTGTGCGCTTGGTCAGCCATTTGCTTAGCTGCGGCCATGGTTTCTTCAGTAATGGCCGAGTTTTCTTGGATAAGATGGCTTAGACGCTGAACAACCGTATCGACTTCACGAATGGCCTGCTGCTGAGTCATTGTTGATTGGTTTATTTTCACAATCGAGTGATTTACTTGTGCAACCGCACCAACAATTTGTTCAAGCTTTTGGCCTGAGTTGTTTGCCAGCTCTGTGCCTTGTTCAACTTTGTCATTCGAGTTGGCAATGATGTCTTTGATCTGTCGAGCCGAAGATGCGCTACGACCAGCAAGCTCTCGAACTTCATTGGCGACAACCGCAAATCCACGACCATTATCACCAGCTCTTGCTGCTTCTACAGCGGCATTAAGTGCAAGTAAGTTGGTTTGGAATGCAATGCCATCAATCACCGAGACTATCTCGTTAATGTCTTTACTCGCTGTATTGACTTCGTCAATGGCAAGTACGGTATCGTGAGACAACGAACCACCTTCTTTGGCAATAGCTTCAGCACTTTCGGCAAGTTGTACAGCAACACCAGACTCGTCAGCTACTTGACCAATTTCATCAAGCATATTGCTGGTGCTGGCACTGGCCTCCTCTAGGTTCGCTGCTTGCTCTTCGGTCCGAGAGCTTATCTCAGTATTGCTATTTGCGATTTCACCGGCACTTTGAGAGACTTGATTTGCAGCAATCTGAATTCCTTGTATCACTTCGGTCAATTTAGAAATTGTGCTGTTCACATCATTTTTAAGAGTTAAGAATACCCCTTGGTAATCGCTATTAATGGTTTTTATTAGATTACCTTGAGAGACAGCGCCTAACACGTGCGTGACTTCATTAATTGCATCCGAAATAGTATCGGTTGAGCCATTAATATCTTGCTTAAGCTGCTGTAATTGTCCTTGTAGATCAGATTCAATTTTCTTAGTGAAGTCACCTTGAGACATGGCTGCCATGACATTTGCTAGCTCTTGGATAACTTGGTCTAAGGTTAATACTGAGCGATTGATGTCTTGTTTAAGAGTATTTAGTTGCCCTGTCATGGGTGATTCAATGGTATGGTCAAAGCGGCCATGGCTAATTGCCATCATCACCGCAGAAATTTCATCCATGGCTTTATCTAGGCTGTTAATCGACGCATTAATGTCTTGCTTGAGCTGACCTAGCTCACCTTCGGCATTACATTCAACGATATGTTTGAAATCACCTTTATTCACTGCCGCCATGACATTGCTGATGTCATTAATGATTTCAGCTAAGTTAGCAACGCTGAAGTTAATATCGTCTTTTAGTGCTTCTAGTTGACCTTGAAGCGGAAGGTTAACGCGTTTTGAAAAGTCACCTTGTCGAATGGCGCCCATCACCATATTAATCTCAGCAACAGCACCATTAATGCTTTTCACTGAGTCATTTACACTGATTTTTAGCTCGTTTAATTTACCTTGCGCTTCAACTTGAATGGTGTCTTTGAAATTGCCTTTCGCCACATTAGCCATCGTTTCTACGATCGCATTCATAGTCCTATCTAGCGAGTGCAAAGAACAATTAATGTTGTCTTTCAGGTGTGCAAGATCTCCTGACATTGGTGCTTGTAACTGCTTGTCAAATTGACCTTGAGACATAGCGCCGATGACTTGGTTAATTTCTCCAATTGCCATATCTAGGCTGTTTGCACAATTATTCGTTGCTTGCTTTAGAGTATTTAACTCACCTTTACACTCTACTTGGATACGATCATGGAATTTACCGTCCGCCATTTCGTTAAGCACGCGGTTTGATGCGCTAATTGAAGTCTGTAGGGCTTCTAGTAGTGAATTAAATGCTACAGCACAGCGCCCAATTTCATCTTTAGATGAGACAGGTGCGCGAAGTGAGAAGTCACCTTCTTTTTCTACTCGGCGCATGGTCGCCATTAAATCATGTACAGGCTGTGTCAGAGAGCGGGCAAAGAAAATAGCAACAGCGACAATAAAAGCGATGGCAACTGCCAAAATACCTAACAGTAGATTTCGTAGAGTAGTGACAGCAGAAAAGGCTTCGCTTTCATCAATTTCTGCAAGCAATGCCCAGTTATTACCTAGGACATCAATATTGCGGTAAGCAGATAGCACAGGCTGGCCGTTATAATCAGTAATAATCTTTTCGCCTTCCTGACCAGACATAGCCAATTTGAAGGCTTCAGTATCAACACTACCTTTTGATGGATATCTAAACGAGTTAACAACAGAATGATTGACAGGATCTAGATATGAGTCAGAGCGCATTAGTTTGTCAGGACCAACGAGATAGGTTTCGCCAGTTTCACCTAAGCCTTCGCGTTCAGTCATAATGTTATTAAGCGCATCTATAGATAGTTGAAATACCAAGGTAGCTTGTGGCATGCCATCGTAAATGATTGGCGCAGCAATAAAGCTGGCCGGTGCATTATAAGAAGGTAAATATTGCTGATAATCGACAAAGACAAAATCAGATTGGCTGAATAGGTCCTTAGCGTCATTAAAAACTGTGGCGAGATTACTGTTTGCGTAAGGACCACTATCAAGAGAGGTAGCAAAGTCTAACTCTTTATAGACAGAGTAAACAACATAGCCGCTTTGATTATCGATAATAAAAATATCGTAGAAGTCATACACGTTAGCAACTTCAGTGAAAAAATTATGGAACTCTTGGTGGGCTTGATCGTAAGCATCACCATGACCAGTCGTCGTTAATGAAGATTTTTCGCCTAGCGGATACGGGTTGTCAGCGATGTAACGGGTTTGTAGCTCCAGTGCTCTGGGGCTCAAACCATCGAGTATATACCCTGGTACTGAAGTATTCGGATTTTCTGCATTAAATTTATTGCGAAAGTCTTGTTGGTAATAATTAGTCAAGCTCTGAGGCTTGCTGTTTAAACCATTTAACTCATTAAAACTGGCAATAAATGCATTGGCGGCATTGGCTGTTTTTTGACTAATTGCAAGTGTGTATAAGTTATCTTTGACACTTTCGAAATGTCGCCAGACTGCACTTTTCTTTATTTCACCAACCGCTGCAAGTTGTGAATAAGCTTGTTGCTCGAGTGCATTAGAAGCTTTAAATAGTGCGATCGAGATAATCACAACAATAGGCACTAATGCCACACTTAAAAACGCGGCGATGAGTTTTCTGCTCAGGTTTAACGAGCTGAAGTACTTCAATGGGCTAGTCATAGCGCATTCCTTTTTTAATAGTTTCATCTTGCACGAGATGAGAGCACGAACGACGACCTAAATCGAAAAGTATTAATTTTAAGTGTTTAGGTACAGATGCAAAGTTTAGAACAATTATTAATTGCGTCTACAGTTATCGTCCAGAATTGTTGCTAATTTAGGTGATTTTTTAATGATAGTAAAAAAGGCCGCAATTAATGCGGCCTTTTTCATAACTTATGACACAAAACAGCAAAAATTAATGCTTCCAGTGATATCTGTGTGCTTTTTCTTCCATATACGCCTCGGTTGCTGAGTGCATAGGTGCTTTGCTGCCGTTTTCGAAGAAGAATGGCTGACGTTTACGGTTGTAGTTACCAACTTCATTCATGGTTGCAGCATCATAGATACGACCATTGAGCACTGTGTAAGCCACTTTCTCTGACTGACGAATATCGTTTAATACGTCACCGTCGATGATCACTAAGTCGGCTAGTTTGCCTTTTTCAATCGTACCAATGTCATTGTCTAGCGCTAGGTATTTAGCACCGTCAATCGTACCACTACGTAGTGCTTCCCATGCTGTGAAGCCACCTTGTGCCATTGACCATAACTCCCAATGCGCGCCTAAGCCTTCACGCTGACCGTGCGCACCAATGTGAACCGTAACGCCTTTATCGCGTAATTGTTTCGCAGATTTAGCCGCATTGATGTGGTTATAGTGGTGTTCAGGTGCGGTAGGGCGACGAATTGAGCGTGGATTTAGAATGTACTCAGGTACGAATGCCTTTAAGCGTTCGTTCTTCCATACTTCGGTTGTATCGTAGAAGTAATCTTCACCTTTAATACCACCGTAAGCTACGTTAAACGTTGGTGTAAAGCCCGCTTTGGTTTGGCTCCACATTTGCACTACGTCTGAGTAGATGTTTGGAATTGGTAGCGCGTGCTCAAGACCTGTATGACCGTCGATGATCATGTTCATGTTCTGCTGGAACTTAGAGCCACCTTCAGGCACCACCATGATTTCCATTTCTTTCGCTGCTTCTAACACTTGTTGACGCGTGTCACGGCGAGGGTGGTTGTAGCTCTTCACAGAGATTGCACCGGCATCTTTTAAGCGCTTAACGTGGAACTGTGCGTCTTCAAGATTGTTAATCGGTGTTTTATAACCCGGTGCATTACCTGCGTATAAAATGCGACCTACAGAGTAAATACGTGGTGCAACGGTTAGACCAGCGCGCTGTAGTTCAGCCATTGAGAACACTTCGTTTGAATCGTTCGACGGATCATGAATGGTTGTAACACCAAAGCTCACGTTTGAGAACTGGTTCCAGTTCTGTTCAGGCTGTAAGTTGCGGCTACCATAGCTGCCGTGTGCGTGTGCATCAACAAGGCCTGGTATCACAGTCTTACCTGAGATATCCATGACTTTAGCTTTGCTAGGAATGTTCACATCGCCGCGCGTACCTACTGCAATAATACGGTTATCTTCAATGAGCACCACACCGTCTTCGATGATTTCTTGCTCTTTATCGGCATTACGCATAGTCACGACTTTACCGCCAACTAGGGCAAGTAGGCCTTCTGGCTTATCCGCTTTTTTCTCAAAGCTTAAGTCGATACCTTCAGCCGTTAGCTCGCTGATGTCATCTGCTGCGCCTTCTAAGAAGGCAAATGTATCAGTCAGCTTACGCTGATAAAGGTTAGGGCCAAACGCCCAAGTCAATGCGCTGCTATCTGCTTTCCAGTTTAAGAAGTCACCAGAGTACTTAGACACTTGCTTAACAGGGAATGATTTAGTGCCCTTGTTAATTGATAGCGTTTTACCTGTACTCGTGAATGGCGCAACAAAGGTATTAAAGTTTTCAATGAAGGCCACGTATTTGCCGTTTGGTGATACGCGGTAGTCAAAGATGTACTCACCCTTGAAGTGTGAACGAGCTTGCTGGCCATTTAAATCTACTGACTTAAGTTCACGGCTAGTTTCGCTGCTGGCAACATTGAAGAAGATGCGATCGCTGTCAGCGCCAAAGTGTGGGTTGTCACCACGTTTGATAATGCGTTTGGCTTCACCCCCCTTAACGCTGGTTAAGTAAATGCCTGGTTCCATTGACCAATCACCACTTAGTAAGTAACCACCGGTTACTTTGCGATAAAGTACTTTTTTACCATCTGGTGAGAAGCTTGGGTTGATGTAGTGACCTGGCTCTTGCGTGATCACTTTGCCTTGACCACCTTTTGCAGATACAACGCGAACTGCACCTAAGTCTTGGTCATCCCAGCTAGTGTAAACAATATATTTACCGTCACGAGAAAAGCTTGGATAGAACTCAAAGTGGTCGTTTTGCTTAGTCACACGCTTTAATTTACCTGATGCGATATCTTTGGTGTAAAGGTGACCAAGTGCTTGGAAAAGGGCTGTTTTACCATCTGGAGAAATCTGAGACCAACGTGCCAGTTTCACTTTGAATGTGTCTGGAGCGACGTCTACAGCAAACTTCAGTGCTGGCGTGATTTGTTTTTCAGCCACAATGCGCGTTGGGATCACTTCTGCTTGTTTGCTAGCAATATCGACTTTGTGGAATACCCCCCCTGACCAGAAGACGAGAGCTTTACCGTCAGGTGTATAAGCAAATGCTGGCGTGTTACCTTGTGCACCGTTTGCTTCTTGTAAATCACGGTCTAGGCCTGCAAAGATTTCAGTTTCTATACCTGATTTAAGATCTTTGATATACAGTGCGCTTAGCATCTCTTTGCCATTCTCGATGCGTTTTACAAACGCAATAGATTTACCATCAGGACTTGGCGTTGGACGAATTGCCCCCCCTGAGCCGCGAATAACGGTTTCTTCTTCACCGGTTGCTAAATCCCAAGAGCGGATCTCAAAGACTGACTCAAGTGCGTTTTTGTTGTATTGCCAGCGCACACCAGCTGTTGCATCAACTGAGTAGTAAATCTTCTTACCATCTGTTGAGAAAGCTGGTTCTGCAACGTTCTTCTGTGACTTCGCACCATGAAGACGCTCACGTACAACTACACCTTTACCACCTGAAATGTGATACATTCGAATTGAGCCACCAGGAATTGTACGACCCGTGACTTGACCTTGTTTAACCGCAAGGTATTGACCATCTGGCGACCAAGCTGGGTTATGAAGTAGGTTGTGAGATTCGGTCGACACCTTTCGCATGTTTTCACCGTTTACATCCATAACCCACAGGTTCTCAGCACCTTCTCGGTCAGAGATAAACGCAATTTTAGACCCATCTGGAGAGAATTTAGGTTGGAAGTTCCATGCTCTATCATTAGTAATCGCAGTCGCTTTGCCACCTGAGATAGGCATTACATAAATGTCGCCTAACATATCGAATATAATGTTTTTTCCGTCAGGACTAACGTCTAGATTACTCCAGGTAGTTTCGTTGGTGTCGATGGTGATCGTTTGCTTTTCACCCGGTGGGTTGAGTACATCCCACTTGTCTGATTTTTTAGCTTCAGTTTTTACAGCTGCCTTATCGGTTGCTTTACTATCAGCATTAGCAAGTGCAGGAGCATTTGCACCGAATACGGCTAAACTGACGGCCAGCGCCAGTGGTGTTTTAAGTAATGCCATAATGGTTCCCTTTGTTTTATTATATGTGTGATTTATGCACACTGTCATTAGCATGACGAATTTGGTTCATTGTGTCGACTCTGCGCGATGAAACGACTTAATTCAGTGTTTGGGAGCGAACGAATTGCAAATAGGCCGATAAGCTGTCTTGCCACAAGACCATGGCTTGGGTAAGTTCTTCGTGAGCAGACTTCTCTTCTAGTAAGCGACGTTCGATGGTTTTTAACATTTGACCATAGCGATTAAAGCCTAATTGCAAGGCTGTGCTTGCTTGGCGATGCAGCATTTTAATACATTGGTCGTTGTCTATGTCTAGCTGCTGCTGAATACTAATTAATTTGTTGCGGGCTGAAAGAACAAACTCATTGTAAATAGAGGACACTTCATCTTCATTAAAGTTTTTCTGCAAAGAGCAGGCCGCGGTTTCATCGTATAGCACATCAGCCAGTTCAACACTGATGGTTGGCTCTTTCATTGTCTGTGAATCGCTGAGCGCTTGGCGAAGCTTCTCTTGCTTGATTGGCTTGGCAACAATGTCTTTGATCCCCAGCATCATATACTCTTTTACTTCATCCGGGCTTAAGCTTGCGGTAAACGCAAGAAAAGGTGTACGCTGATTTTTATGTTCTATTTTCTTTAATGACTTCAATACTTCTTGACCGGTTAAATCGGGTAGGTTCATATCGAGCAATACGGCATCAAACTGGTAGTGCTGTAGTAAATCGAGTGCTGACTGTCCTGTGGTTGCGAGCTTCACTTTGTGCTCATCTTCAGCCATAAACTCAATGGCAATTTTTTGATTTAACTCTAAGTCTTCAACTAATAAGATGTTAAGTCCAGTCGCATAGTCTGTTTCATGAAGGCGGTGCGGAACGAGGCTGAGCTCACCAATGGCAAGGTTTAAACTAAAACTGAAAACACTGCCTTTGTTTAACTGACTGGCGATTTCGAGGTTTGAACCTAAACGTTCGAGTAAGCGCGCGGTAATCGCCAGCCCTAAACCTGTGCCGCCTTTTACTTTACCTGCGCTACTTTGCACATAAGGTTGGGTCAGTTTTTCAATATCGTCATCTTCAATGCCTGGCCCTGAGTCAATCACGCTGAATGTTACGGTATGTGCCATAGCACTGTCTTGTTCAAGGTGGACTTTGATTTTTACTGTGCCTGAGTCGGTAAACTTAATGGCATTACCGACGAGGTTTATAATAATTTGTCGAAGTTTTTGTTGGTCACAGTAGTAACAAGCTTGTTCAGGCAGGTCATAATCGAGCTCAAATTTAAGCCGCTTTTGTTCTGCTAATGGCGTAAGCAGTAAACAAAGATTATTTAGCCAGGTCTTAAGTTCGATGTCTTCTTCATAAAGCGATTCATCACTTTGTTCTAAGCTGGCGTAATCGAGCACTTTATCTATGAGTAAATTCAGTGATTCTGCGGAGTTAATGATGGCTTCGCAATATGCTTTATTTTTTGGACTTTTGGTACGGCTTAACACCAGTTGTGCGCTGCCAAGAATACCATTGAGCGGGGTGCGGATCTCATGGCTTACCGTAGATAAGAATAAGCCACGAATTTCTAAGTCTTTTTGTGCTTTCTCTGTCAGTGCATTTAAATGTAACTCACGTCGCTCATTACAGAGTAGGGCCATTCCTGTGGCATAGAAGATTGGAGAGAGCACGCCATTGATAAATACGGTGGTAGTGAACCAAGTGTCCTGCATAATGGTAAGGTGTGTGACCTCTCCCATCATAATTGAACGGCCAATAAAAGCGATAAGCAGCAGGCCAAGCACTATGGTATACACAATGGTCCCATTGGGATAGCGTGGGCGCGCAAAACGCCAAAACATTGATAGCAACAAAACAATTTCAGCGATGTGCTGTAAGTCTGAAATCCAGATCCGCGCTCTTAAATTATCATCGACTATACTGTAGTAGCCTAAAGCTGCGAGTAAAGCGCAGGTAAATGCTAAGAAACTTTTTAACTCCCAACCTTTATGCTCTAAGAATTGGCTGATCGCTAACACATGAATAATGGATGCGGCAAATAAGAGCGCATTACCAATGCCTATAGTTTGCCAATGTTCTAAATAACCATGCAATGAAAAGCTCATAGTCGCCAGAAAAAGTACTAGCGGATACAGTATATAAGTGGCTGTGCCGGGTATGTTTTTATTGGTTCGCCAAGTTAAATAACATAACAAGGTCATCATGGCCATCATGATGCCACTGGTAAAATAAAGAGTTTTGGGATCAAACATACGCGTCGAACTTATTAAGTAATGGCTCTAGCATAGAGGTAAGTTAGGAACAGGTAAAGAAAGAGGAAGCTAGGCTTCCTCTTTTTAGAATTGTTTTATTAGCGAATTTCGTCTGGGATATTTTGTTGCGCCCAAGACAATAATTCAATTCGGTTACGGCACTTCGTCTTTCTAAATGCACTATAAAGGTGAGTTTTAACTGTATGCGGGCTGATATTTAAATCTTCGGCGATTTCTTTATTTTTCGCACCTTTACTCATAAGTGAAATAATGGCTTTTTCACGCTTGGTCAACTTAACCGGCTCAATATCGCCTTCAGTTAGTTTATGTAGGGCATCTTTATTGAATTGCAACATACGGTTAAGGGCGTTACACATGATGTCACGACGATACCAAAGTTGGTCCTCCATAAGTAAACGAATACCTTTCATTAGTACATCAGCGTTATCCGTGGTGTAAAACACGCCGCGAATACCACTTAGCAATGCTCGATTTGCAAGCTCAGGGTTCTCGTCTAGATTAAATAGCACGATATCGCAATTTACTTTTAGCTTAACTAAATGTTCTTTTAGTTTGTTCCATGCATCGTTTTGTGCGGTTTCGATGAATAACAATCTGGTTTCTTCTGGCACTTCAGTAATGTCTGTGCCGGTAGTGACCTCTAAACCCTGGGTTTTAAGTAAAGGTTGTAGGACATTAATGCCAATTGTATTAATTGGCTCTTTATCTAAAAGTAAAAAGGCGGTACTGCTCATTTTAAACGGACGCTCTCATTCAAATTATTGCTTTAATGCTAACACGCGACTCAGACCTTTTGTATGAGTTTGCTACTAAAAATATAGAAAATTTTGCTATATATACAAGCGTTTTTGTTAAATAATGTGACTCATTGATATTTTAAATTTTAACCAATTGATAATGCTATTATTTTGTTAGTCGCACCAATAGCTTATTCGTTTACATTTGTTAACGCGGAATTTTTTAAATTAATTCTTTTTTCGTATTTGTGAACGGCGGCCAGCCCATTTCCAACCCTGCCAGTACGTGCAAGTGAACATGAAACACAGTTTGACCTCCATGCTCATTACAATTCATCACTACGCGATAGCCATCCTCAGCAAAGTCATGCTCTTTTGCTAACTTCGCCGCCACCACGTAGAGTTGACCAATTAAATGAGCATTAGTTTCATTGACATCATTAATGGTAGCGATGGGCGTTTTAGGGATTACCAGAACATGAAAAGGGGCCTGCGGGTTAATGTCTCGAAATGCCAATGTGTGTTCATCTTCATAGATGATATCGGCAGGAATTTCTTTATTAATAATTTTGTCAAAAATGGTGGCATCGGCCATGGTTTATCCTAAAAGTATGTTGCTGCTATTTTTCGGTTTATAAAAACCACATTCGGGTATGTTGAACTTTCAAACTCAATTTAGCGCTGCTCGAAGGGCTATTTTTGAGTGAACAAAGCCCGCTCAAATAGAGCAAACTTCAAAGAGCAAAGATCAACAGGACCTGTTATTTATACACTAATGACAAAGAATCTATGAACTGTCAAACTGCAAACAGTTAGATGACAAAAATTCAATGAGGGAGTGTGCGATGAGTCAAACTAAAGGCTTAATTTTATCGGTTTTATTGGGGAGTTTTAATTTTGCAGTGCAAGCTGCAACACTCAGCTTTCCTGAAGAGCTGATCCCAATCTCTGTCAATGGCAAGCAAGTTGAGCACTCATTATTTAGTAAGAAACTCGACTTTGATTTGCCAATCGGTACCCACAAGGTACAGATAAAATACAGTGATCTATATGAGCTAGACTATGATGAGCACCAAACCGTTTCGTCGGCACCTTTTTGGGTTGAAGTGACTATTACTCATGATGGCCAATATCGTATTGGTTTTGATAGGGCAAAAGATGCAGATGCAGCGGAGCAGTTTGCGAAATCACCGAGTGTATATATGATAGCGCCGAATAAGTCTCAGCAAGTGGCCGTCAAAGTAAAACCAAAAGCAGTGACCGCTCCCGCAGTGGTCGCAGCAACTGTTCAAACTGCAGCAACGCCATTGGCGATTACAACACAGACCGCACCTAAGAGTAGAAAGCATATCGAAGGGGTGACGCACCCAAGCGCTGAACTTATGTTGCACTATTGGTGGCAACA
>CAYZOE010000082.1:18744-22381 GCA_964479805.1 uncultured Pseudoalteromonas sp.
TTATACTGTGCTTATTTAAAAATTGCGTCCACAGTTCCTTGTGCTAAAGGGTGATAACCCGGACGAGCATTGTTATATACTTTTTGTGCCCAATCGCGTTTGCCGTGTTGCACAAGTGATTTATATAACGGCACAATCAGTTTACGACGACCAATGCTAGTTAAATGGTTATCCAGTGATGGATAAATAGCTTCATACCCATTGCCCACAGCCAGCATATACCAAGCAAACGCTCGCTCAGCGTTGGTTGAGTTAGTGAGGTTAAATGCTTCGTCTAATTTCGCCATCTTATCAAGGCTTAAATTACGAGGTAGATTATTTAAAAAGTGTAACCACTCGTGCACTGTCCAAGCGTTTGTCGGTAAGTCAGTTAAGTCTTTGTCACCTTTTAACCATGCTGCTGTTGCAGCATCGACTTTATTAAATGCATCGGAAGTCGGGTTTGGCGCATCTGCGGGTAAGCCAGGCTCGTAGATCCACTCTTTAGCTTTTTCCAGAGACACGATACCAGGGTGCTTTTCTAGTAGGTGCGTATTTAGGTATTCAACAAACTCGGCAGTTGTCAGAGACTTAAACGAGTACTTCGCAAAGTAGCCTTTCACAAACTCATCAAAGCGTGCACGACCATACTTCTCTTCTAAGTAAATTAAGAATAACTGACCTTTGATATAGGGTACTTTGCTGAACGCATCATCAGGATCGCGACCATTCAACTTTAAATTAAGGCGAGTGTCAGGTGCTGGGATGTTTTTAAGCTGTGCACGAAGGCCTGCAGCGTCTAATGCTTGCTCCATTACTGCACGGTCGCGACCAAATACCTCTTCCATAATGCGGTTTTCAACATAAGAGGTGAAACCTTCATTGAGCCATAAATCTTCCCACGTTGCGTTAGTCACTAGGTTACCTGACCAAGAGTGTGCAAGTTCGTGGGCAATTAGATTCACTAGGCTCTTGTCACCAGCAACAACGGTTGGCGTGATAAATGACAGACGTGGGTTTTCCATGCCGCCAAACGGGAAGCTTGGTGGTAGCATCAGTAAGTCATAACGACCCCATGCATATTCACCATACATCACGTTGGTTTTGTCGATCATCGCTTGCGTGTCGTTAAATTCAGCAACCGAGGCATCTAGAATTTGTGGTTCAGCAAAAATAGCCGTTTGATGTGACATCTCTTTATATTCAAGGTTACCTGCACCAATAGCAATTAGATAAGGCGGGATAGCCTGTGGCATATCAAACCAGTAGTCGCCATCCTTTACAAATGCTTCAGAGTTATCCGCACTCATGACCGCACGAACATCTTCTGGAGTCTGAATACGGGCAGTGTAGGTAGTACGCATTGCTGGTGTGTCCTGCACAGGGATCCAGCTGCGCGCATGGATAGCTTGTGACTGACTGTACATAAAAGGGTGTGTCTTACTAGCAGTTTGCACTGGTGTTAACCATTGTAGGCCTGAAGCTTGCGGTAAGCTGTTGTAGTAAATACGCGCTTTTTTAGCTTGCTCTTTAAAGCGAATGCTCAGCTTTGCGCCTTTTACACCATTTCGTTGTGCTAGGGTGAAATCTGCTTTATGCCATTGACCGTTCTTACCTTGGTACATCACTTTATCGATTTCAAGGTCGCGTGTATCTAGAACTAAAGTGCGCGCTGACGCGTTGCGCCAATCTAGGGTGTGTTCTACGAAGCCTTCAAGTTGCTTGTCTGCAAAATCAACGTTTAGGTCTAAATGTAGATGAGTACTGACTACATCTTTTAAATTTGCATAGGTATGTTCGTCAAACGCTTGTGTTGCCAGTGCGCTGTGAGAGAAGCCAGCTAGTATTAAGCTTGCGGCTAAAGCAGTTTTTTTCATTGTTTATCCTTGCACGGATTGAGTAAACGAGCGGCATTTATATCATGCTTAAAGGTAAGATCACATAGGTGCGCATAAGCAGAGCATAGGGTAAACTAGCCCGATTACTTTATTACTTGTTAGGTTGAACGTGCCATCAGTCCAATCGCTTCATACTTTTGCTTTACCTGCCCACTGTGCAGCGCTTATCACCATTACACATTCAGAAAGCCTCACTGAGATCGATTTTTCTAAACCTTGCTATGTAATGGGAGAGGGCAGCAATACAGTCTTTATTGAGGACTTTACTGGCACAGTGCTAAAAATAGCGAATAAAGGCATAGCAGTGACAGAGCAACAAGATGTTTGGCATGTTCGTGCTGCAGCAGGTGAGAATTGGCATCAACTGGTTATTCATTTACTTGAACTAGGCGTATTTGGCTTTGAAAACCTGGCATTAATCCCGGGAACTGTGGGCGCTGCGCCAGTACAAAACATCGGTGCTTATGGCGTTGAAGTCGGGCAATTTATTAAATCGGTAAAAGGTTATGATATTGCCAAAGCGCAATTTGTGGAACTTGCGCAAGCTGAGTGTGGTTTTGCTTATAGAGAGTCGGTATTCAAACAGATATTGAAAGATGCATTTATTATTACCGAAGTGCTGTTTGAGCTTCCTAAGCAATGGCATCCTGTACTTAGCTATGGTCCATTACAATCACTTGATAAAAATACGGTCACTGCAAAGCAGGTATTTGACAAGGTGATTGAAGTTCGACAAAGCAAACTCCCTGATCCTAAAATGTTAGCCAATGCCGGTAGCTTTTTCAAAAACCCCATTGTTGAAAGCGATCAAGTACAAATCCTGTCGAAGCAATACCCAGACATTCCGAAGTACCCAGTCGATGCTAAGCATACTAAATTGGCGGCTGGCTGGTTGATTGAACAAGTCGGGCTCAAGGGCTTTGAGTTAGGTGGTATTGCTGTGTATCACAAACAAGCATTAGTACTGATTAATCGAGGTGCAGGCACTGCCTCGGAGCTCAAAGCCATGATCCACCATATCCAACAAAGTGTGTGGCAAAAGTTCAATGTGCAGCTAGAGCATGAAGTACGAGTGATTGCTGCAAGTGGCAATGTGCAACTACAAGGTGTTCAAGCATGAGTTATAAAGGACCACAAGGGAATAAGCTGGCTATCTTAAAAGCGCTTAATAAAGGAGAGTTTGTATCTGGGCAACATTTAGGTGAAAGCTTAAACATTTCTCGTGCAGCGGTGTCTAAACATATTAAGTCGCTACAAGAAATGGGCATCGATATTTTTAAGCTCAGTGGCAAAGGTTACAAACTCAACCATAGTGTTCCATTGCTTGATGAGTCAGTAGTGAATCAGTATTACCAAGCGTTATCGGGGCAACAAAAACAGCTTGAAGTGATGCCAATTATTGATTCAACCAACTCAGAATTAATGCGTCGTGTGCAAAACAAACTGCCAATTAGTTCCGGGCAAGTGCTGGTCGCTGAAATGCAAGAGGCAGGACGAGGTCGTCGCGGTCGTACCTGGCAATCCCCATTTGGTGCCAACCTTTATTACAGTTATTACTGGCGTTTAGATGATGGGCTACAAGCTGCGATGGGCGTGTCTATAGCGGTAGGCCTTGCGGTCTATGATGCGTTAAAAGCACTTTATGGGTTAGAAGTTGCGTTGAAGTGGCCAAACGACATTTATCTTAATCATAAAAAGCTAGCCGGCGTATTAGTTGAGCTAGATGGCCAAGTTGAGGGGCCGTGTCACTTGGTGATTGG
>CAYZOE010000083.1:0-20378 GCA_964479805.1 uncultured Pseudoalteromonas sp.
CGATTGTACCTACGTTTACGTGCGGTTTCGAACGTTCAAACTTTTCTTTTGCCATCTTAAAAATTTCCTATAAAAGAAATTAAAGTCCGATCCAGTATGAATCGGACCGAACTAAAATTATCTTACAGCGCGAGCTGCAATTATTGCCTCTGTAACGTTTTTCGCCGCTTCAGCATACTTGGAGAATTCCATAGAGTATGATGCGCGGCCCTGCGTTGCAGAGCGAAGATCAGTTGCATAACCGAACATTTCAGAAAGTGGTACTTGAGCATTAACTTGCTTCAAGCCGCCAAACGCTTCTTCCATACCTTCGATCATACCACGACGACGGTTTAAGTCGCCTACTACATCACCCATGTTCTCTTCAGGGGTAATTACTTCAACTTTCATAACAGGTTCTAGGATAACTGGATCTGCTTCCAGCGCACCATCACGGAAACCGATTGAACCTGCAATCTTAAAGGCCATCTCGTTAGAGTCAACATCGTGGAAAGAACCATCGAATAACGTTGCTTTCACACCAAGTAGCGGATAGCCAGCCAAGACACCTTGGCGCATCTGCTCTTGAATACCTTTATCAACCGCTGGAATATATTCTTTCGGAACAGCGCCACCTACGATTTCGTTCACGAATTCGTAAGTTGGAGATTCGTCGTCCTTAATTTCCATTGGTTCAAGTTTAAGCCAAACATGACCGTATTGACCGCGACCACCTGATTGACGTACAAATTTACCTTCAGCTTCCACTGAAGCACGAATTGTTTCGCGATATGCAACTTGAGGTTTACCCACGTTACAAACAACACCGAACTCGCGTTTCATACGGTCAACAATGATATCTAGGTGAAGCTCCCCCATACCAGAGATGATGGTTTGGCCAGACTCTTCATCTGTTTCAACACGGAAAGATGGGTCTTCTGCAGCTAGCTTACCTAGTGCGATACCCATTTTATCTTGGTCAGCTACAGTTTTAGGTTCAACCGCTACAGAAATTACCGGCTCAGGAAACTCCATGCGCTCTAGGGTAATCACTGAATCACTCGAACAAAGCGTGTCACCCGTAGTAACATCTTTCAAGCCGATTGCTGCTGCAATATCACCAGCGCGAACTTCTTTAATCTCTTCGCGAGAGTTAGCATGCATTTGTACAATACGGCCTAAACGCTCTTTTTTCGATTTAACAGGGTTATAAACTGCATCACCCTGCTTCACTGTACCTGAATAAACTCTAAAGAAAGTCAATGTACCAACAAACGGGTCTGTTGCAATTTTAAATGCTAATGCAGAAAAAGGTGCATTGTCGTCTGCTGGTCGAGTTCCTTCGGTTTCATCTTCGAGGATACCTTGGATCTCTTTTACTTCTGTAGGCGAAGGCATGTATTCAACAACAGAGTCAAGCACTGCTTGAACCCCTTTATTTTTGAATGCACTTCCGCATGTCATTGGCACGATTTCATTGGCCAGTGTGCGTTGACGTAGCGCAGCGTTAATTTCAGCTTCGCTTAAGTCACCTTCTTCAAGATATTTGTCCATTAGCTCTTCAGACGCTTCAGCAGCAGATTCAAGCATTTCTGCTCGCCATTCTTCTGCTAGGTCTTGAAGGTCTGCTGGGATCTCTTCATAAGTGAAAGTCGTCCCCTGGTCCGATTCGTTCCAGTTGATTGCTTTCATTTTGATTAGATCGATAACACCTTTAAATTCGTCTTCAGCCCCAATTGGTAACTGAATTGGCACAGGTGTCGCACCTAAACGGTTCTTCACCTGATCCACAACTGCTAGGAAGTCAGCGCCTGTACGGTCCATTTTATTTACGAAGATCATACGAGGAACTTCGTATTTATTGGCCTGACGCCAGACTGTTTCCGTTTGTGGTTGTACACCTGATGAAGCACATAAAACCACGACAGCACCATCAAGTACACGTAATGAACGCTCTACTTCGATGGTGAAATCTACGTGTCCTGGCGTATCGATGATGTTAATACGATGCTCATCAAACTGAGCATCCATCCCTTTCCAGAAACACGTTGTGGCAGCAGAAGTAATGGTAATGCCACGCTCCTGCTCCTGCTCCATCCAGTCCATAGTTGCAGCACCATCATGAACTTCACCGATCTTATGAGAAAGACCCGTGTAGAACAGAACTCGTTCTGTTGTGGTTGTTTTGCCTGCATCTACGTGAGCACAAATACCGATGTTACGGTAACGCTCAATAGGAGTTGTACGTGCCATAATATCCTCTTAAAAGGTGTTAGCAGACTACCAACGGTAGTGAGCGAATGCTTTGTTCGCTTCAGCCATACGGTGAACGTCTTCACGTTTCTTAACCGCAGTGCCTTTGTTGTCAGCTGCATCAAGCATCTCTTGAGCTAGACGAAGGCCCATTGACTTTTCGCCACGCTTACGAGAAGCGTCAACTAACCAACGCATACCTAATGCGTTACGACGTACTGGACGTACTTCAACTGGAACTTGGTATGTAGAACCACCAACACGGCGAGATTTAACCTCAACCGCTGGACGTACATTTTCAAGTGCAGCTTCAAAGATTTCTAGGTGCGACTTGCCTGATTTCTCAGCAGCCACGTCTAACGCACCGTAAACGATTTTTTCAGCAGTAGATTTCTTGCCGTCTAACATTACTACGTTAACGAATTTAGCAAGAAGTTCTGATCCGAACTTAGGATCTGGAAGAATTTTACGTTGACCTATAACGCGTCTTCTAGGCATTTTATTTCTCCGGTATCTTCAGGTTCGCTTTACTTCAGCGACTCCCAAAACAAAATATAAAAATTAAAAATTTAAGTGCTTGGCCTTACTAACGGAGAACCATTAGCCCTTAGGGCGTTTAGCACCGTACTTAGAACGACCTTGTTTACGGTCATTTACGCCTGCACAGTCAAGTGCACCACGAACAGTGTGGAAACGTACACCCGGTAAGTCTTTAACACGACCACCACGGATTAGGATAACACTGTGTTCTTGAAGGTTGTGACCTTCACCACCGATGTATGAAGTTACTTCGAAACCGTTAGTTAAACGTACACGCGCTACTTTACGTAGTGCAGAGTTTGGTTTCTTAGGTGTTGTTGTATATACACGAGTACATACACCACGTTTCTGTGGACAAGCTTTAAGAGCAGCAGAGTTGCTCTTTGTAACCTTGCTACGACGTGGCTTACGCACTAGCTGGTTAATAGTTGCCATTAAATAGCTCCTGATTAATTACTACTGAAAAATGAAAAAATCTGCCCTATTTAAACATTCTTTTATTCGAACGAATAAATGGGTGGCGGAATTTTAATGAGCAAAGATTGAGCTGTCAACCAAAAAATAACGGGCAAGCCTGATTTGCTCAGACTTGCCCGTATTGTCTTTTGCTATTTAGTGGGAAGAATTATTCTTCACCACCTAATAGATCAGCGTTCAGTGCATCAGTTAGTGCTTGAGTTGCCTCTTCAGCACTAACTGTTTGCTCTTCAACTGGAAGCTCAGCTTGCTTACGACGATTCATACGATCTTGGTGATACGCAAAACCTGTACCGGCTGGGATCAGACGGCCAACAATTACGTTCTCTTTCAAGCCTCGTAGCTCATCGCTCTTACCATTTACTGCTGCTTCCGTAAGAACACGAGTTGTTTCTTGGAATGATGCTGCAGAAATGAAAGATTCTGTTGCAAGAGACGCTTTAGTAATACCCATTAGCTGAATTTCATACTTAGCTGGGATCTTACCTTGCTTCTCTAAGTCACGGTTTGCAATACTAACGCGTGCCACTTCAACTTGTTCACCTGCTAAGAACTCAGTATCACCACCGTCTAAGATGATGCACTTACGTAGCATTTGGCGAATAATCGTTTCGATGTGCTTATCGTTAATCTTTACACCCTGTAAGCGATAAACTTCTTGTACTTCGTTAACAATGTAGTTAGATACATCAGTTACGCCACGAAGACGAAGGATATCGTGCGGAGACTCTGGACCATCGGCGATAACTTCGCCTTTAGAAACCTGCTCACCTTCGAATACGTTAAGCTGACGCCATTTCGGGATCATCTCTTCGTATGCATCACCCTCTTCTGGAGTGATAACAAGACGTTTCTTGCCTTTTGTCTCTTTACCGAAGCTAACAACACCTGTGATTTCTGCAAGGATTGCAGGATCTTTTGGCTTACGCGCTTCGAATAAGTCAGCAACTCGAGGTAGACCACCCGTGATGTCACGAGTCTTCGAACCTTCTTGTGGAATACGTGCTAGAACCTGACCAGGTGCCGCTGTTGCGCCATCTGTGATCTCAATCGTTGTGAATGAAGGTAGACGGATCTCTTGAAGACCACGTTCTTCGTTCTCAATGATTAGCTTAGGCTCTTTCGCATTAACCTTAGATAGGTCTTTAACAACAACACGTGTTAAACCTGTAAGGTCATCAGTCTGTGCTTCTGTGTTGCTATCATCAATGTCAGAGAATGACACTTTTGATTCATGCTCAAGAATGATTGGGTGACTATGCGGATCCCATGTTGCAACGATATCGTTACCTTTAACTTCTGCACCATCTTGTACAGAAAGTACAGCACCGTAAGGTACCTTATAACGCTCTTTCTCACGACCGTGATCATCAATGATAGTGATCTCTGTTGAACGTGAAGTGATAACAATCTTACCATCAGTGTTTAATACATATTTTGCATTATGTAACTTCAGGCTACCGTTATTCTTAACTTGTACGCTGTTTTCTGCTGACGCTCTTGATGCAGCACCACCGATGTGGAATGTACGCATCGTAAGCTGTGTACCTGGCTCACCGATTGACTGAGCGGCAATAACACCTACAGATTCACCTGCGTTGATGATATGACCACGTGCTAGGTCACGACCATAACACTTAGCACATACACCGTAATCGTTATCACATGTAATAACTGAACGTACTCGAACTTCGTCTACTGAGTGCTCTTCTAAAAGGTCACACAGTTTTTCGTCAAGCATGATGTTACGCTCAACAAGTACTTCTTCAGTACCTGGCTTTAAGATATCTTCAGCAACAACACGACCTAATACACGCTCGCGAAGTGGCTCAACAACGTCACCACCTTCGATTAGCGGCTTCATTGTTAGACCGTCTAACGTGCCACAATCGTCGTTTGTAATAACTAAGTCTTGTGCAACGTCTACTAGACGACGAGTTAGGTAACCCGAGTTCGCTGTCTTAAGTGCCGTATCGGCTAGACCTTTACGCGCACCGTGCGTCGAGATGAAGTACTGTAGTACGTTTAGACCTTCACGGAAGTTAGCCGTAATTGGTGTTTCGATGATTGAACCATCTGGACGTGCCATTAGACCACGCATACCCGCTAACTGACGGATCTGAGCAGCACTACCACGAGCACCAGAGTCGGCCATCATGAATACCGAGTTGAAAGAAGGTTGCTCTTCTTCTTCACCCTGAGCATTCACAACTGTATCTTTCGATAAATTCGCCATCATTTCACGTGAAAGGTTTTCGTTAACACGTGACCAGATATCGATTACTTTGTTGTACTTTTCACCCGCAGTTACAAGACCTGATTGGAACTGTTGGTTAATTTCAGAAACTTCCGCTTCAGCTGCTTCAATGATGCCTGCTTTCGTCGGTGGGATTACCATATCGTTAATACCGATAGATACACCTGACTTCATCGCGTAGTGGAAACCTGTGTACATCACCTGGTCAGCAAATACGACTGTGTCTTTAAGACCTAGACGACGGTAACACTCATTTAGAAGTGCAGAAATCTGCTTCTTACCTAATGCACGGTTAATAAGCTCAAATGGTAAGCCTTCAGGTGTGCTTAGAGAAAGGATCGCACGACCAACTGTTGTGTCTACAACAGAAGTCTGTTGTGAACGCTCACCAGTCTCTTCGTCGATAACAGTTTCTGTAATACGAACTTTAACGCGAGCATGAAGTTCAGCAACACCTGTACGATATGCTTTTTCAGCTTCTTTCGCATCTTTAAAAACAATGCCTTCACCTTTGGCATTGATGCGATCACGCGTCATGTAGTAAAGACCTAATACAACGTCCTGTGAAGGTACGATAATAGGCTCACCGTTCGCTGGTGATAGAATGTTATTCGTTGACATCATTAGGGCACGCGCTTCTAGCTGTGCTTCTAATGTTAACGGTACGTGTACCGCCATTTGGTCACCATCGAAGTCAGCGTTATATGCCGCACACACTAGTGGGTGTAGGTGGATTGCTTTACCTTCGATTAGAACTGGTTCAAACGCTTGAATACCAAGACGGTGAAGTGTTGGTGCACGGTTAAGTAAAACCGGGTGCTCACGGATCACTTCGTCTAGTACGTCCCATACCTCTGGTACTTCACGCTCAACCATCTTCTTCGCAGCTTTGATGGTTGTCGCCATGCCACGGCGCTCTAGCTTACCGTAGATGAATGGCTTGAATAGCTCAAGTGCCATCTTCTTAGGAAGACCACACTGGTGAAGTTTAAGCGTAGGACCAACTGTGATTACAGAACGGCCTGAGTAGTCAACACGCTTACCTAGAAGGTTTTGACGGAAACGACCTTGCTTACCTTTGATCATGTCTGCAAGCGACTTAAGTGGACGCTTGTTAGAACCTGTGATCGCACGACCGCGACGACCATTATCAAGTAGCGCATCAACCGCTTCTTGTAACATACGCTTTTCGTTACGTACGATGATGTCTGGTGCAGCTAAGTCAAGTAGACGCTTAAGACGGTTGTTACGGTTAATAACACGACGGTAAAGGTCGTTCAGATCAGACGTTGCAAAACGACCGCCATCTAGTGGTACTAGAGGACGAAGATCTGGTGGAAGAACCGGAAGCACACTCATGATCATCCACTCAGGGTTATTACCTGACTGGTGGAAAGATTCCATCAGCTTAAGGCGCTTAGTGATCTTCTTACGCTTAGTTTCAGAGTTGATAGTTGGTAACTCTTCACGCATTTCTGCGATAAGCTGACCTAGGTCTAGTTCTTTTAGTAGATCAAGTACAGCTTCTGCACCCATCTTAGCTTCGAACTCATCACCGTGCTCTTCAAGTGCATCTAGGTACTCTTCTTCGCCTAATAGCTGACCGCGCTCTAGCGTAGTCATACCTGGCTCAGTTACTACGAATGATTCGAAGTAAAGTACGCGCTCGATGTCACGAAGTGTCATATCTAGCATTAAGCCGATACGAGACGGTAATGACTTAAGGAACCAAATGTGTGCAACTGGGCTAGCTAGCTCAATGTGACCCATACGGTCACGACGTACTTTAGTTAAAGTAACTTCTACGCCACACTTTTCACAAATAACACCACGGTGCTTTAAGCGCTTATATTTACCACATAAACACTCATAATCTTTTACTGGGCCGAAAATACGGGCACAGAATAAGCCGTCACGCTCAGGCTTGAACGTACGATAGTTAATTGTCTCAGGCTTTTTAACTTCGCCGTAAGACCAAGAACGTACCATGTCTGGTGAAGCAAGACCGATGCGGATCGCATCAAATTCTTCGGTCTTATTTTGTTGCTTCAAAAACTTAAGTAAGTCTTTCACCTTAGCTCTCCTGTCGGAGTTAATCTCGAGGGCAAGCAATGCTTGCCCCTACATTCTTTCAGTCCGGGGAGCCGCAGCTTAGCTGCGGCTGTCGGATTAATTTTCTTCCAACTCGATGTTGATACCTAGTGAGCGGATTTCTTTCAACAATACGTTGAATGACTCTGGCATACCCGGTTCCATCTTGTGGTTACCGTCAACGATGTTCTTATACATCTTAGTACGACCATTTACGTCATCTGACTTAACCGTCAGCATCTCTTGAAGTGTATAGGCAGCACCGTATGCTTCTAATGCCCATACCTCCATCTCACCGAATCTCTGACCACCGAACTGTGCCTTACCACCCAGCGGCTGCTGAGTTACTAGGCTGTAAGAACCAGTAGAACGCGCGTGCATCTTGTCGTCTACTAAGTGGTTTAGTTTCAGCATGTACATGTAACCAACGGTTACTTGACGCTCAAACGCATCACCAGTACGACCATCATATAGCGTTACCTGACCGCTACGTGGGTAACCACCTAGCTCAAGAAGGTCTTTAATCTCTGACTCACGTGCACCATCGAATGCAGGAGTCGCGATTGGTAGACCACCTTTCAGGTTGTTCGCAAGACGACGGACTTCATCATCAGAGAAGCTAGCAATATCAACTTTCTGACGGCAATCACCTACAGCGTAAGCTTTTGCAATGAAATCGCGCATTTCGTGAATTTCACGCTGCTCTTTCATCATCTCTTCTAGCGTTTCACCGATACCACGAGCAGCCAGACCCATATGTGTTTCTAAGATCTGACCGATGTTCATACGAGATGGTACACCCAGCGGGTTAAGTACGATATCTACAGTACGACCTTTGTCATCGTATGGCATATCTTCTACTGGTACGATTGTCGAGATAACACCTTTGTTACCGTGACGACCAGCCATCTTATCACCTGGCTGGATACGACGTTTAACAGCTAGATATACTTTAACAATCTTAAGTACGCCTGGTGCTAAGTCATCACCTTGAGTGATCTTGCGACGTTTGTTTTCAAACTTCTTATCGTACTCAGCTTTAAGCTCATCGTACTGTGCAGCAAGCTGCTCAAGATCAGCTTGTTGCTGTTCATCAGCTAGGCTTTGAGTTAATAGCTTGTCAGTACTTAATTCAGCTACTTTCTCTTCACTTAGACCCGCTTGTACAAGTAATGTACGTACGCGTGTTAAGATACCGCCTTCAAGGATTCTGAACTCTTCATTGAAGTCTTTCTTCGCTTCACGAAGCTGCATTTCTTCAACTTCTAACGCACGCTTGTCTTTTTCAACGCCGTCACGAGTGAATACTTGTACGTCAATGACTGTACCAGTTACAGAGTTTGGTACGCGTAGTGAGCTGTCTTTAACATCAGATGCTTTTTCACCGAAGATAGCACGTAGTAACTTTTCTTCAGGAGTTAGTTGCGTTTCGCCTTTAGGTGTTACTTTACCTACAAGGATGTCGCCACCCTTTACTTCAGCACCGATGTAAACAACACCAGACTCATCCAGTTTACCAAGTGCAGACTCACCTACATTTGGAATATCAGCTGTGATCTCTTCAGGACCAAGCTTGGTATCACGAGCGATACACTGAAGTTCTTGGATGTGGATAGTTGTTAGACGATCTTCTTTTACAACGTTCTCAGATAGTAAGATTGAATCCTCGAAGTTATAACCATTCCACGGCATGAACGCCACGCGAAGGTTTTGACCTAGTGCTAAGTCACCTAAGTCAGTTGAAGGACCATCTGCTAATACATCACCGCGTACAACCGGCTCACCAACCATACAAGTTGGTTTCTGGTTAATACACGTATTTTGGTTAGAACGTGTGTATTTAGTTAAGTTGTAAATGTCGATGCCCGCTTCACCTGGAATACGCTCTTCTTCATTTACGTTAACTACTATACGGCTTGCGTCAGCATATTTAACAACACCGCCACGCTTAGCAACGATTGTTACACCAGAATCTTTTGCTAGTGTACGCTCGATACCTGTACCTACTAACGGCTTATCAGCGCGTAGTGTTGGTACTGCTTGACGTTGCATGTTCGATCCCATTAGTGCACGGTTGGCATCATCGTGTTCTAGGAATGGGATTAGTGCTGCTGCAACTGAGATAACCTGTTGAGGTGATACGTCCATATACTGGATGTCATCACGACCCATAAATGTCGATTCACCTTTGTGACGACATGGGATTAACTCATCAATAAATTCATTGCTGTCGTTTAGGTTCGTGTTCGCCTGTGCGATTACGAATTGACCTTCTTCGATAGCTGATAGGTAATCAACTTCGTCACTTACTACACCATCAACAACTTTACGGTATGGTGTTTCTAAGAAGCCATAGTCGTTAGTACGGGCGTATGTAGAAAGTGAATTGATTAGACCGATATTTGGACCTTCAGGTGTTTCGATAGGACAAACACGACCGTAGTGCGTTACGTGAACGTCTCGAACTTCGAAGCCTGCACGTTCACGTGTAAGACCACCCGGACCTAATGCAGAAATACGACGCTTGTGCGTTACTTCTGAAAGCGGGTTATTTTGGTCCATGAACTGTGACAGCTGTGAAGAGCCAAAGAATTCTTTAACTGCTGCTGAAATAGGTTTTGCGTTGATTAGGTCTTGAGGCATTACATTGTCAAGATCACCTAAGCTTAATCGCTCACGAACAGCACGTTCAACACGTACTAAACCAACACGGAATTGGTTTTCAGCCATTTCACCTACAGAACGGATACGACGGTTGCCTAGGTGGTCGATATCGTCCACTTCGCCTTTACCGTTACGAATATCGATCAATACTTTCATTACTGATACGATATCTTCTTTGCTCAGTGTACCTGGGCCAGTATCTGAATCATAACCTACACGGCTATTGAACTTCATACGACCTACTGTCGATAGGTCATAACGCTCTTCAGTGAAGAATAAGTTTTCGAATAAAGCTTCTGCAGCATCTTTCGTTGGTGGCTCACCAGGGCGCATCATACGGTAGATCTCTACAAGTGCTTCTAAACGATTTGTAGAAGAGTCAATACGTAGTGTATCTGAAATGTATGCACCACTATCTACATCATTGATGTAAAGAGTGTCGATCTGCGCGTGACCTGCTTTAACAAGCTCAGCCATCAATTCTAATGAAAGTTCAGCATTCGCTTCTGCGATGATTTCACCAGTAGACTCATCGATGTAGTTTTTAGCTACTACACGACCAATGATGTACTCATGAGGCACTTCAAGTTGTGTAATTTCTTTCTTTTCAAGAGTCTTGATATGACGAGCAGTAACTCGGCGACCGGCTTCGACGATCACTTCACCGTCTTTGTCTTTAATATCAAATGCAGCCGTTTCACCACGAAGACGTGAAGGAACAAGCTCCATTAATACTTTACCGTTAGCAACTTCGAACGTTGTCGTTTCGAAGAACATTGCTAAGATCTCTTCAGATGTAAACTCTAAAGCACGTAAAATAATAGATGCCGGTAATTTACGACGGCGGTCAATACGTACATATAAGTTATCTTTTACATCAAATTCAAAGTCTAACCATGAACCACGGTAAGGAATAACACGTGCGTTATAAAGTACTTTACCTGAAGAGTGTGACTTACCACGGTCGTTATCAAAGAATACACCAGGTGAACGGTGTAGCTGAGAAACGATAACACGCTCTGTACCATTGATTACAAAAGTACCGGTATCGGTCATGAGCGGGATTTCGCCCATGTAAACTTCTTGCTCTTTAATGTCTTTAACTGTGCCTGGTGCTTCTTTATCCATTAGCACAAGACGTAATTTCACGCGAAGTGGAGCAGAATAAGTCACGCCGCGAATTTGACATTCTTTTACATCGAATACTGGCTCGCCAATACGGTAACTTACGTATTGGAGCTCAGAATTACCCGAGTAGCTTTTAATAGGGAAAACAGAGCGGAATGCAGCTTCCAGTCCATAGTCGCCTACAGCGTCAGGATTCAAGAATTTTTTGAACGATTCTAACTGTGTAGACAGTAAGAAAGGTATATCCAAAACTTGTGGACGTTTACCAAAATCCTTACGGATACGTTTCTTTTCAGAATAAGAGTAAGCCATGGGGTTCCTCAGCTTGCTGATCTTTGACCCAACCTGTTCTTGTAAGAACAGCATTACTGGCATCTAAGCCATGATAACAACATCTCATTGTTGCACTAAATGCCACTGCTATTAGCAAAAACTTAAGTTATTGAAATAAAAGTGAAATTTAGAGTTTTTTGCGACTAGTAAATGTGATCATACTAGAGCGCAAAAGGGCCGGTGATTAAATAATCACCAGCCCTTGCCTGATTGCTCAGGCAGCGAACCTAGCCGTAGCTAGATTACTTGATCTCAACTTCAGCACCAGCTTCTTCAAGATCTTTCTTAAGTGCTTCAGCTTCTTCTTTAGAAACAGCTTCTTTGATTGGCGCAGGAGCAGACTCAACAAGAGCTTTTGCTTCTTTAAGGCCAAGACCAGTTGCACCACGTACAGCTTTGATAGCAGCAACTTTGTTACCGCCAGCAGCAGCTAGGATTACGTCGAACTCAGTCTTTTCTTCAGCAGCTTCAGCAGGACCTGCAGCAACAACAGCAGCAGCTGCAGTTACGCCGAACTTTTCTTCCATTGCTTCAACTAGTTCAACAACTTCCATTACTGACATTTCAGCAATCGCGTCAAGGATTTGGTCTTTAGTTACAGACATTATAAATTTCCTAATTAATTACGAACCCATGAGGTTCAAAAAAATTTTTAAATGAGAAAGAGAATAAAGGCTTAAAATTAAGCAGCTTCTTCAGCTTTCTTAACGCGAACTGCTTCAATTGTTTTACACAATTTGCCAGCAGACGCTTCTTTCATAGCGCTCATTAAGCGTGCAACAGCTTCGTCATAAGTAGGTAGCTTAGCAAGCATATCTACGTCTACGATATTGCCTTCGAATGCAGCAGACTTAAGCTCGAATTGCTCGTTCTTTTTCGCGAAATCTGAGAAGATACGCGCAGCAGCACCTGGGTGCTCTGAAGAGAAAGCGATTAGGCTTGGACCTACTAGAGACTCGTTAAGGCACTCATAGTCAGTACCTTCAACAGCACGTTTTGCTAAGGTGTTACGAACAACCTTCATCCAAACGCCTGCTTCACGAGCTTCTTTACGAAGAGCAGTGATAGCATCAACTGTCACACCACGAGAATCTGCAACTACTGCAGATAGAGCACCGTTGGCAACTTCATTAACTTCAGCAACAATTGCTTTCTTGTCTTGAAGGTTTAAAGCCATGGGTGTTACTCCTGGTTAATTAAAAACCTAACGGTTTTCAGTTCTACTCTTACCTCAACAAAATTGCTGAGGTGCTTTTTACGGCGAGAGCCAGAAGATTAGGAAAATCTAGCTGGGATTCACACCGTCTACGTAGGAATTATTAAGGCTTTCACCACCTACGGTCTTGGACGGAAACGCAATTTATCGTTTGATTGTAGACCAACTGGTTAACAATACACGAAATTATGCGCTTCAACCCGAATTCTTTACTTCGTTACAGAACAAGTTCTCAACGAAACGGCGCAAAATTATAGTTCAAATTTTACGCCAAGTAAATGCTAATTTCTAAATTACGCTACTTGCGTGTTTAGAGTAGCTTGGTCAACAGCAACACCTGCGCCCATAGTTGTTGAGATGCTTACTTTCTTCAAGTAAGTACCTTTAGCTTGAGAAGGCTTAGCCTTCTTAAGCGCAACAAGTAGTGCTTCAAGGTTTTGTTGTAGCTGTTCAGCAGTGAAGTCAACTTTACCGATAGTCGTGTGAACGATACCGTTCTTGTCGTTACGGTAACGAACCTGACCAGCTTTAGCATTTTTAACTGCTTCTGCAACATTAGGTGTTACAGTACCAGTCTTAGGGTTAGGCATAAGACCACGTGGACCTAGGATTTGACCTAGCTGACCAACAACGCGCATTGCATCTGGAGAAGCAACAACAACGTCAAAGTTCATTTCGCCTTTCTTAACTTGCTCAGCAAGCTCTTCCATACCAACTAAATCTGCACCCGCTTCTTTAGCTGCTTCAGCGTTTGCGCCAGCTGTGAATACAGCAACGCGAACTTCACGGCCAGTACCGTTTGGTAGTACAGTTGCACCACGGACATTTTGGTCAGATTTACGTGCATCGATACCAAGGTTAACAGCAACGTCAACACTTTCAGTGAATTTAGCAGTAGCTAGTTCTTTTAGAAGAGCAACAGCTTCGTTGATTTCGTACTCTTTAGTTACGTCAACTTTTTCGCGGATTACGCGCATACGCTTAGTTAATTTAGCCATTCTCAATTACCCTTCTACATTCAAGCCCATTGCACGTGCAGAACCTGCAATCGTGCGAACAGCTGCGTCCATATCAGCAGCAGTAAGATCAGGACGTTTAGTCTCAACGATCTCTTCTAGTTGAGCACGTGTTACTGTACCAACTTTTTCAGTGTTAGGACGGCCAGAACCAGACTTGATGCCAGCTGCTTTCTTAAGAAGGTAAGAAGCAGGCGGAGTTTTCATGTCGAAAGTGAATGAACGGTCGTTGTAAACAGAGATGATTACAGGAACCGGAGCGCCTTTCTCGATAGACTCTGTACGTGCGTTGAACGCTTTACAGAATTCCATGATGTTTACACCGTGTTGACCTAGTGCAGGACCTACCGGAGGACTAGGATTAGCCATACCAGCAGCAACTTGTAGCTTGATTAGAGCTTCAACTTTCTTTGCCATTTTAAATAACCTCGTTAGTTGGGTCTTTGCCTTGTGCGCGCGAGGACGCGTACTCAAGCGGCTTCCCAAATTAAAAAAATCTGTGCTTCTGCTATACCAGATAACAAAAGGCCGCTGATTATAGATTAACCAGCGGCCTTTTTCAATCTCTTCTAAAAGAAATTACTTGTCTTTTTCTACCTGACCAAATTCTAGATCAACTGGCGTAGAACGACCGAAGATAAGTACAGACACTTTCAAGCGACTCTTCTCATAATCAACCTCTTCAACTACACCACTGAAGTCTGCAAATGGACCATCGTTTACACGAACCACTTCACCGACTTCAAATAACGTTGCAGGCTTAGGTGCTTCAGCATTTTCTTGAATGCGATTAAGAATACGGTCAGCTTCTTTTTTGCTGATTGGTGCTGGACGATCAGATGTACCACCAATGAAACCCATTACACGTGGCGTACTGTTTACTAAGTGCCAGCTCGCATCGTTCATGTCCATTTCAACTAGAACATAACCTGGGAAGAACTTACGCTCAGATTTGCGTTTTTGACCAGCACGCATTTCAACTACTTCTTCAGTAGGGACTAGTACTTCACCAAAGCTATCTTCTAAGCCTTCGATCTTAATGTGCTCAATAATTGTTTGAGCAACGCGCTTTTCGAAACCCGAAAACGCTTGAATTACGTACCAGCGTAATTTCTTTTCTTTGTTCTCATCCGACATGGGATCAGATCTCCAATCCAGTTAAAAAGCCAACAATACGGAATAAAATGCCGTCTAAACCCCAAAGGATTAACGCCATTACCACTGTTGCTAGCATTACGATAAAAGTTGTGTGCGTTGTTTCTTGACGCGTCGGCCAAACAACCTTGCGTACTTCAATTCTAGACTCTTTTGCAAAAGCAATAAAAGTACGACCTTTCTCAGTAGTTGCCAGTAGACCTAAAGCGGCTGCTACTGCAACAACAACACCTACCGCACGCACTAACACAGATAGGTCAGCATACATGTAATTACCTACCACTGCACCTAATAGCAATGCAATTGAGACTAGCCACTTAACCGTATCCATCGAGTTTGACGGAGTTTCTACATTCGTGCTCATAAAAAATTTACCTTAAATACAGACACAACGACCCTGCATGTGGCAGGGTAAATCCATTAATCCAAATCTACAAATAAGCGAGAGGTTCATTGAACGGCCACATTATTTTAGATTTAGACTAGCTGTATGAATTGGCAGGGGCGGCAGGACTCGAACCCGCAACCATCGGTTTTGGAGACCGCTGTTCTACCAATTGGAACTACGCCCCTGCAAAGTGGATGCCCATTATACTGACGAACAAAGCGAAAACAAGTGTAAAAGATGCGCAAATTTTAATTTTGTCAAATCTTGCGATATTCTCACGCCAGCAATGGTTAGAAATCAAACAGAACAAACACAAACTTGTTGTTATGCTAACAGTAACAAGTCTCCATAATGAAAATAATATGGTAGCCCGATTTGCTCGAAAGGATGGGTAACAGTAAAGCTTAATTGTGCTTGCACGTTTTTAAAGTCATTGTAGTACCAAATCGGACTGGCGTTTCGGATCAATAAACATGTCCGCTCTGACTGATAACTTTTTTTGGCTTTTTGATTTAGTAACCGCCAACACGACACCTTGAGTTGCTATTCAGACAGTGCCTGCGACATCACAGCTAATTCTCGTTGCATCGATAAAGATAGCAGTCTGCCCAGTACAGCTACAGCCTCAGTTTCACTGGCATACAAATGCGCCACTTTAATGTCGAGCTAATGCTCACCCTGATAACAGCTGACATCCGGTTTTCGTGATTCATTATGCTAAGTGTGGCGCATATATAATAGTACAATGCGCCTTCTCGTAACATCTTAAAAAGAACTTTGCAGCTTGATGCTCAAGTTCCATTTTTTCTTGTTCTCTATACCTATGCATCTAAGGTATTATATATATCTTTTAATAAGCCCGACGCACCAAATCTAAATTGCACTGGCGTCAAACTATCGCATTCTAGTTTCTGTTCTGCCAATCTTAAGTAAGCACTCGCATCATTCACTGTTTTTACACCTCCTGCAGCTTTAAAACCCACTTCTCGCTCTAATAATTTAATTGCATCAAGCATAATTTCAGTTGCTTCTAAAGTGGCATTAACAGGGACTTTTCCGGTGCTAGTTTTAATGAAGTCTGCACCTGCTTCTATCGCTAGAATACTTGCTTTGCGAATAAGTTCAGGCGCTTTTAGCTCACCACTTTCTATAATCACTTTTAAACAAGCTCCATACTGTCTGCAGAGCTGCTTGCTTTTTTGTACATACAACTTGGTATTCTCTAGTTCGCCCTGTATTACTTTTTTATAGGGGATCACCAAATCAATTTCGTCAGCCCCGTCTAATAAAGCTTGTTTTGTTTCATTTAGTACCGAGTCTAATGACTGCTCGCCATCATAAAAATTTGTCACTGTTGCAACTTTAACTGACTGCCAATTTCTTTGTATCAGTTCTTTTTTTACTAAACCAACAAACCGTGAATAAACGCAAATAGCAGCTGGCAGACCAATTTCAGGGCGCACACTATCAAGTAATGCCAAAATTGATTGCTCTGTGTCGTTTTCATTTAAAGATGTAAGGTCCATCAGGGCCAATGCTTGAGCTGCATCTTTTTGTATTGTCATGGTACTTTCCCGTGTATGTGTAAGTCATTCATGTTAGTTAAGTGAATGTATCATCTCAATCCTAGGGCATTTGTCCGCTAAAGACTCTGCTAAAACCAAATTTATCTGTTTAGCATATCTCATAACCAAACATAATAAGCTAAGTTAAACAGTTAAAACTTAGCTCAAGGGTCTGTAAATAAAGCCTTAAACCAAATCAAACCCCCTTCTATAACTTTTAGTTATATAGACTAGGTTTTAATTCTTTTTTCCTGTTTAAAAGCCACTATATTCTGCTGCTCTAAGATGCTTTGTATCTCATAGGGTCGCAAAGCATAGACTGACATAAGGGGCAAATGGTGCAGTACTTACCTATTTTTACCAAACTTGATGGCAAACCTGTTCTTGTCGTTGGTGGCGGAGACGTTGCACTTCGTAAAGCGCGTGCGTTTTTAAAAGCACGTGCGGATGTAACGATTGTAGCCCCTGAGTTATGCCAAGAGTTACTCGAAGCCGAGCAAGATGGCGAAGTCACGCTCATTAAAGACTATTTTAATGAGTCACATCTTGCTGGCAAAATGCTTGTTATTGCCGCTACTGATGTTGAGTCTGTTAATAACACCGTATTTGAATTGGCAAACCAGCATAATATTTTCGTCAACGTGGTAGACGACCAGCCTAAGTGCTCATTTATTTTCCCGTCTATTGTTGACCGTGATCCAATCACCATTGCCATTTCAAGCGCAGGCACTGCGCCGGTTTTAGCTCGACGTTTACGTGAGAAGTTAGAAACCCTTATTCCACAGCACATTGGCCCATTAGCAACCTTAGTAGGCAGCTTCAGAGATAAAGTTAAGGCACGCTTTAAACATTTTGCCGATCGCCGCCAGTTTTGGGAAAGTGTGTTTGATTCTAGTGTTGTCAGTAAAGTACAAGTAGGTGATACGGACGCTGCAACCACTCAATTGCATGAAATGCTTGATGCCAAAGCTGAACCTGAAGGCGAGGTTTATGTGATTGGTGCAGGTCCGGGCGATCCAGAATTATTAACCCTAAAAGCGCTTCAGCTGATGCAACAAGCTGATGTTGTGGTGTATGACTACCTCGTCTCAGATGAGATCATGGATTTAGTACGCCGCGACGCAGATTTAATTTGTGTCGGTAAACGCCTTAACTACCACAGTGTTAAGCAAGAAGACACCAATCAGATGTTGGTCGACCTTGCGAAACAAGGCAAAAAAGTTTGCCGAATTAAAGGTGGCGATCCGTTTATTTACGGCCGTGGTGGTGAAGAAGTACAAGTACTGAAAGCCCATGATGTACGTTATCAAATCGTACCGGGCATTACTGCCGCTGCCGGGTGTAGCGCTTATGCAGGTATTCCTTTGACACACAGAGATCATGCACAGGCAATCCAGTTTGTAACGGGTCACTGTAAAAAAGACGGCCAAGAATTAGATTGGCAAGGGCTTGCTAAGCCTAACCAAACGTTGGCAATTTATATGGGCGTGATCAAGTCACCGCATATTCAGGCTAAATTACTTGAACATGGCCGCAGTGCTAGCACCCCAGTTGCAATTGTTGAAAATGGTACCCGTAAGAATCAGCGCGTGGTTAGAACCGAATTAGGTCAATTGGCCGAACAAATTGAGGCACATGAGATTGTCTCACCAGCACTACTGATTATCGGAGAAGTAGCTGCTTTACATGAAGAGTTAGCTTGGTTTGGGCAAAGTGCACAGATCAGCAGTTTTGCTCAGCCACTGACCGATGTGGCGTAACGATTTTATTTTTTAATTTTTAAGTAGGACGACGACAATGGCTTTAACACACCTTCAGCAATTAGAAGCTGAAAGTATAAAGATTATTCGCGAAGTCGCAGCCGAGTTTGAAAACCCAGTGATGCTTTACTCTATCGGTAAAGACTCATCAGTACTTTTACACTTAGCGCGTAAAGCATTCTTCCCAGCGAAAATTCCTTTCCCTCTACTGCACGTAGACACAGATTGGAAATTCCGCGAGATGATCGAATTCCGTGACCGCTTAGCAAAAGAATATAACTTTGACTTAATCGTCCACAAAAACCCAGAAGGCATCGCCATGGGTGTGGGTCCGTTTACGCACGGTTCAGCAAAGCACACTGACGTGATGAAAACACAAGGCTTAAAACAAGCACTAGACAAATACGGCTTTGATGCTGCTTTTGGTGGTGCGCGTCGTGACGAAGAAAAGTCGCGTGCAAAAGAACGTGTGTATTCATTCCGTGATAAGCATCACCGCTGGGATCCTAAAAACCAACGTCCTGAGCTTTGGAACACCTACAACGGTCAGGTTAACCCGGGCGAATCAATCCGTGTATTCCCACTATCTAACTGGACTGAGCTAGACATTTGGCAATACATCTATCAAGAAAATATCGAAATCGTGCCATTGTACCTTTCTGAAAAGCGCCCTGTTGTTGAGCGCGACGGTACGTTAATCATGGTTGACGATGAGCGTATACCATTAAACGAAGGCGAAGTGCCTGAGATGAAATCAGTGCGTTTCCGTACATTAGGCTGTTACCCACTAACCGGTGCGGTTGAGTCAGAAGCAAACACACTGACTGGCATCATCGAAGAAATGTTGCTTTCTACCTCTTCTGAGCGTGAAGGCCGAGTAATTGACCATGATTCATCAGGTTCGATGGAGAAGAAAAAACGTGAGGGGTATTTCTAATGTCTACGGCAAATGAAGTAAGAGAATTAGGTATCGACGCTTATCTAGCGCGCCAACAAGACAAAAGCCTTTTACGCATGATGACTTGTGGTAGCGTGGATGATGGTAAATCAACGTTGATTGGTCGTCTATTACACGACAGCCACCAAATTTATGAAGATCAGCTAGCTGCACTTCATAAAGACAACGAAAAAGTGGGTAACGCAGGTGAAGAGCTAGACTTAGCACTGCTTGTTGACGGTCTACAAGCAGAGCGTGAGCAAGGTATTACCATTGATGTTGCGTACCGTTATTTCTCAACGGCGAAGCGTAAATTTATCATTGCGGACACACCTGGACACGAGCAATACACACGTAACATGGTAACGGGTGCGTCTACGAGTGACTTGGCTATTATTTTAGTTGATGCGCGCTACGGTGTGCAAATTCAAACTAAGCGTCATAGCTTTATTTGTGATTCTTTAGGTATCAAGCAGTTCGTTGTCGCCATCAACAAGATGGATATAGTGGATTTTGACGAAGCTGTGTTTGAAAAAATCAAAGCTGACTACTTGAAGTTTGCTGAGCAGTTAAATGTATCTGACATCAAGTTTGTGCCTATGTCAGCGCTTAAAGGCGA
>CAYZOE010000083.1:20478-22102 GCA_964479805.1 uncultured Pseudoalteromonas sp.
GTGACCTTTGACGGTAACTTAGAGCAAGCGCAAACAGGTCAAGCATTCACAATTACATTAAACGATGAAGTTGATGTAAGCCGTGGTGATGTGATCGTGCCTGCTGACTCAACAGCTGCTGTAACAAACCAAGTGCAAGCAAAGCTTGTGTGGATGCACGAAGAGCCATTAGTGCTAGGTAAGAGCTATAACTTCAAGTTAGGTAGCAAGAACACCGCTGCTATCGTGAAGAAGATTGACCATACCATTGATGTAAACACCTTAGAGCGAGGTCAAGCTGACAGCCTACAGTTAAACGAAATTGCGATTGTGACACTAGAGCTGACTGAAAGCATTGTTGCTGATGTATATCGCAACAACCACGAAACTGGCGCATTCATTCTGATCGACCGTTTATCAAACCTGACGATTGGTGCAGGCATGATTGAAGCATTACTTTCAGAGCAAGCAACGCAAAACTCAGAGTTTAGCGACTTTGAAGTTGAGTTTAATGCCCTAGTTCGCAAGCACTTCCCGCATTGGCAAGCGCTTGATATTACCAAGCTTAAATAAGCTGTTTATTACCTTATGAAATTCGTAATGCACGTAGGCGGCAAGCAAATGAGGCCAATGAGCATAGTTATTCTATGTGATTTGGCGAATACGCGAAGCCAACAACCGTGCATTGTGAAGGACAACGGGTAATTGCCTGTTATGTGGAATTTTAAATAATGTACGAACAGATCATATTAACAGGCATTATGCTGGCATTGGTGGGCTGCCTCTTTGGCACTCGCCTAAATCCAGCTTGGTTATTTGTCGGTGCCATTGGCACCGGCTATTTAACTGGTCTCATTGAGTTAGAAGAGATGTTAGCCAACTATGCTAACCCGTCTCTTATCACCCTTATTCTGTTGATCTTGGTGTCGATTGCCATCGAGAAAACAACCCTAGTGCAAGGTCTTGCTCAATCGTTAGCAAAAGGCAGCCTTTCTAAATCGGTGATGAAGCTTGGCTTATCTACTGCGTTTTTATCGTCTTTTACTAATAATACCGCAGTGGTGGCGTCGTTAATTTCAGCGATAAAAGACAGCCCAACCCACTCGCCTTCCAAATTATTATTACCGCTGTCTTATACCGCCATTTTAGGGGGCACCTTAACCCTTATCGGCACCTCTACAAATTTAATCGTCAATGGTTTTGCTGTTGAAGCGGGCATGCAACCATTGGGCTTTTTTGATTTTACTTTAGTGGGCTTAGGCGCACTCAGTGTCGGCCTGATCACCATTATCGTGCTACTAAAGTATTTACCTGATCACGGTAAACAAGACCAAGAAGTGGTGCCTTTTTATCTTGAAGGCAAAGTCGAAGCTGGCTCTAAACTAATTGGCCGCACCGTAGAAGAAAACGGCCTACGAGATCTAAAAGATTTATTCTTAGCTGAAATCATTCATGGTGACCGCCGTATTTGTGCCGTGACGCCTCAGCAAGTTATTCAACAAGGCGACATCTTATTGTTTGTTGGCGACATCAAATCAGTACCTTTATTACAACGTTTTGATGGTTTGAAAATCGTCCATGACAAGCATGAAAAAGATGTTGAACATTTAGTCGAGGTGGTGATCAGTCAGTCGTCTCGCTTTGT
>CAYZOE010000084.1:0-21774 GCA_964479805.1 uncultured Pseudoalteromonas sp.
GGGCTGTAATTTCTGCTGACTTTTAACTCTATATCATCATTCAGCGTAACAATACTCTCGTTATTTCGAAGTGGCTTTATGCTTATAACATGATTCAAATTTACTATTGTCGATTTATGGATCCGTGCGAACTGTTTTTCATCTAACAAAGACTGTAATTTCTTCATCGTAATACGTAACACATGTGTATCATTTTCGGTATGCACACACATATAGTCACCAGCAGCATCGACCCATTTTATTTCTTTAACTGGGACGAGTACTTTTTCATTATCACTGTTCTTAATCACTATCTCTTGACTGATTGAGGTAGGAAGAGGAGCATCGGTTTCAAGCCATTCTTCTAATTCACTTACTTCTATGCCTGACGACTCACCCAGCGCATTAAGCAGTTTAAACTTTTCTTTTTCGGTTTGATGGGGGTTTTGTCGTTCAAGTATTCTAGATACCGTTTTTTGCAAACGGCCTAAATTCGCTGGCTTAAGCACATAGTCAATAGCATTAAGCTCAAATGCTTCAATAGCATATTCACTGTAAGCGCTGACAAAGACGATCATAGGTAAGGTATCTGACTGCATCGCCTGCACGACTTCAATGCCATTCAGGCCTGGTAGCTGTAAGTCAAGAAATAACACATCTGGCTCTAAAGTTTGGCAAAGTTTGATTGCATCATCACCATTTTCAGCCTGCCCAATTACTATTATTTCAGGAATTTTCGCCAGACGGAGACTGAGCCCCTCAAGAGCCAATGGTTCATCATCAACAATGACAGCCGTTAATTGTTTAGTCATTATTCACCTCATAAGGCATCGTCATGGTCACTGTATTTCCTCTTTCTAGGTTAGGTGTCAAAGTCACCTCGCACTCGCCGTTGAACATCACATCTAGTCTTGAGCGTGTATTTTGTAAACCGATACCAAACCCTTTACTTTGTAATTCTTTTGCGGTTTGGCCCGTATCTGTTATTTTAATGATTAAACACTCGTCGCTTTTATATGCCTTAAAAGTGATCTCACCACCTTCTTTGTTTGGTTCTACCGCATACTGAACCGCGTTTTCGATAATAGGCTGGCACAGCATATTGGGCATAACACAGTGTAGTACGTCTTTATCTACCTCAAAGTTTACTTTAAGGCGTTTACCAAAACGAACTTTTTCAATCGATAAATAGAGCTTCAATAACTCCAATTCATCTTTCATCGTACTATTACTCTGTGTTGTTGCTTCTAATGAATGGCGGAAAAAGTCACATAATTTGTCTAACATCTCCGACGCAGTGTCATTTTCTTCTTTTAAAATAAGCGTCGATATCGCATTCATTGTATTAAACATAAAATGTGGATTGAGTTGATAACGTAACATTTCGAGTTGCGCGTCTTTAGCCAAAGTCTGCGCTCTTAATAATTGTTCATGTTCTCTTTGCAGCTTGCTGTTATAAAGCATGATAAAAAAGATTGAAGTCCACACGAACATGGTTGCTAAAGAAAACAACAACCAACCACCGAATTCGAGCATATTCCATTCTTCATTCCACTGTTGGCTGTGTATTATTACCTTATAACTACCCAGCTTAATAATGTTATACAGTAAACCAAGTACAGCAGCCGATGAAAAACTCATTATTAAAGTTTGCTTCAAAGTATTGTGAATTACTCTTTGAATAAATAACCATTGCAATAAAGAAAGGCAAAAGCCACTGAATGTTTCGACAATTAAGTTGATTATTTGGCCAACTAAATTAAAGTCAGGGGAATCAAATTGCGGACGAATAATAGCAACGAAGACCACGAGCATGTAACCAAGCCAGCCGCCTATCTGCAAGCTCCAAAATTGCTTAGACAACCTTTTAAAAGCCGAGGACTCTAATTCTAATGGGCTGCTGTCTGTGAGATGGGCTTTATTGAAAACGTTCAAAGCAGGCTCTATTTATTATTATTCTTTAATTACTTTATTCAATAGAAATAAATAGGCAAGCAGAAAAATTGAAATATATAAAACACAGACACAAAAAAGCCGCCTTATTTGGCGGCTTAATAAAAATCAGTTAAAATTACTGACCTTTAATTTCGCTACGGCCGTTGTAAACAGCTTTATCACCCAGCGCTTCTTCAATGCGAAGAAGTTGGTTGTACTTAGCTACACGGTCTGAACGGCATAGTGAACCAGTCTTGATCTGACCTGCAGAAGTTGCAACTGCCAAATCAGCGATAGTTGCATCTTCAGTTTCACCTGAACGGTGGGAGATAACTGCAGTGAAACCTGCTTTATGTGCCATTGCAATCGCTTCAAGTGTTTCTGTAAGTGAACCAATTTGGTTAAACTTGATCAGAATTGAGTTACCGATGTTTTCATCGATACCACGCTTAAGGATCTTAGTGTTAGTTACGAATAAATCATCACCAACTAGCTGAACCTTATCACCAATCTTGTCAGTTAATACTTTCCAACCAGCCCAGTCACTTTCGTCAAGGCCATCTTCGATTGAAACAATTGGGTAACGTGCGGCTAGATCTGCTAAGAAGTCTGCAAAACCTTCAGAGTCGAATGCTTTACCTTCACCTTTCAGGTCATATTTGCCGTCAACATAGAACTCAGACGCAGCACAGTCTAGCGCTAGAGTGATGTCTTTGTTTAGCTCGTAACCTGCAGCAGCAACAGCTTCAGCAATTACTTCTAGTGCTTCTTCGTTTGATTTAAGATCTGGTGCAAAACCACCCTCATCACCTACTGCCGTGTTAAGACCACGTGCATTTAGTACTTTCTTAAGGCTGTGGAAGATTTCAGCACCCATACGTAGCGCTTCACGGAAGCTTGACGCGCCAACTGGCTGGATCATGAACTCTTGAATATCAACGTTATTATCAGCGTGCTCACCACCGTTGATGATGTTCATCATTGGTACTGGCATTGAGTACTTACCAGCAGTACCATTTATGTCAGCGATGTGCTCGTATAATGCAACACCTTTATCTTCTGCTGCAGCTTTAGCTACTGCTAGAGATACAGCTAGAATCGCGTTTGCACCTAATTTTTCTTTATTTTCAGTGCCGTCTAAGTCGATCATGATTTGATCGATAACGCGTTGCTCAGTCGCGTCTTTACCAGCAAGTGCTGATGCGATGTCGTTATTGATGTAGTTAACAGCAGTAAGCACGCCTTTACCTAGGTAGCGTGACTTATCACCATCACGTAACTCAAGTGCTTCGCGAGTACCAGTAGACGCACCTGATGGTGCACACGCACGGCCCCAAGCACCTGACTCTAAATGTACATCAGCTTCAACGGTTGGGTTACCGCGAGAGTCCATAACCTCACGACCAATCACTTTAACGATTTTTGACATCTTGATTCCTCTTATTCCCATAGTGGTGATAATGTTTTATTGATAGCTATTTTCCTGTATAGGATTAAATAACGGTTTTACTTAACCCCATAATAACCATTGGTCTGCATTGTTTAAATTGAATAAAAATAACGCTGCACAGCAATGTTTATTAATCACCGACTTTTATAATACCATTCCTCAATATTAGTTAATCATTTTGAGGGACTAAAACTGACACTAGCTTCGTTAAAAGTTTCTAACTTAGAACAGCTAAATATCAAAATTTTTGCCTTGCTATCGACCAGTTTTCCTTGCCTCAAAATAGATCTCTTAGTTAGTAGGAATAATACAAAGCTCACTTAGTCAGTTTAGAGACAAAAAAGCCGTGCAAACGCACGGCTTCTTCAGGTTATTTTTCTGCTTTCTGATGCGCAAACGCTGCACCCACAAAACCTTCAAATAACGGGTGACCATCACGAGGTGTCGATGTAAACTCAGGGTGGAACTGAGCTGCAATGAACCAAGGGTGATCCTTATTTTCGATGATTTCAACTAACTTCTTATCTTCAGACAAGCCTGTAAAATGTAGGCCCGCTTTTTCAAGTCGATCGATGTAATTGTTGTTCACCTCATAACGGTGACGGTGACGTTCAGTGATTTCAGCATTGCCGTACACTTCACGTACTTTTGAGCCTTCTTTTAAGTGACAAATTTGCGCACCAAGACGCATTGTGCCACCTAAGTCAGACGCCTCATCACGCACTTCTACGTTACCTTCTGAATCTAACCACTCTGTGATTAGGCCAACAACAGGGTGAGCAGATTCTGCGTCGAACTCTGTTGAGTTTGCACCTTCAAGGCCTGCAACGTTTCGTGCATATTCAATTAGCGCAACCTGCATACCTAAACAGATACCAAGGTAAGGTACTTTGTTCTCACGCGCATATTTTGCCGCTAAAATTTTACCTTCTACACCACGGCCACCGAAGCCACCTGGTACTAAAATAGCGTCTAGGTCTTGTAATAACTCAACACCTTTGCTTTCAATGTCTTGTGAATCAACGTATTGAATATTCACTGTTACACGGTTTTTAAGACCCGCATGCTTTAACGCTTCATTTACTGACTTGTATGCATCTGGCAGTTCAATGTACTTACCAACCATACCGATTGTCACTTCACCAGTTGGGTTAGACTCTTGATAAAGAACCTGTTCCCACTCAGCTAAATCAGCTTCTGGTGCTTCAATGTAGAAACGACGGCACACTAAGTTATCCAAATCTTGAGATTTTAATAACGCTGGGATCTTATAGATACTGTCTACGTCTTGAAGTGAAATAACCGCTTTTTCTTCTACATTAGTGAAAAGTGCGATTTTAGCACGTTCGTTAGCTGGTAGCTTACAGTTAGAACGACAAACTAGAATATCTGGTTGAATACCAATAGAGCGCAGTTCTTTAACTGAGTGCTGAGTTGGTTTGGTTTTAACTTCACCAGCAGCACCAAGGAAAGGTACTAACGTTAAGTGCATGAATAGTGCATGTTCACGCCCAAGCTCAGTACCAAGCTGACGAATTGCTTCTAGGAACGGTTGTGACTCAATGTCACCCACTGTACCACCGATCTCAACGATCGCAATGTCATAACCTTCAGCACCTTCAATAACACGGCGCTTAATGTCGTTGGTGATATGTGGAATTACCTGAATTGTTGCGCCTAGGTATTCACCTTTACGCTCACGACGAAGAACATCTTCAAAAACACGGCCTTGCGTGAAGTTGTTACGCTTGGTCATTTTGGTGCGAATAAAACGCTCGTAGTGGCCTAAGTCTAGGTCAGTTTCAGCGCCGTCTTCAGTTACATAAACTTCACCGTGCTGAATTGGGCTCATTGTACCCGGATCCACGTTGATATAAGGATCCAGCTTAAGAATGGTTACGTTTAAGCCACGGGCTTCTAATATTGCTGCCAACGATGCTGCGGCAATACCTTTACCCAAAGACGAAACAACCCCGCCCGTTACGAAGATAAATTTTGTACTCATGCGAACCCTAGAATATCAGGAAAATGGAATTTAAATAAGAATCAAGACGGGGCAATAGTATAGCAAAGCACTTAACATCAATCCACAAAAATTTAGTGAAAACAATTTAAATAATAACAAAAAATACCTCAGAAAATGTCATTATTACTGGCCTAATATCGCTTTACTCTCTCGCTCTTTTCTTCACAAGCTCCCACGCTTCATCCATTTCTTCAAGGCTTGACGACTCTAACCTTTTCCCCTGCTCTTTTAGTATCTTTTCGACTAGAGAAAATCTGCCTAAGAATTTATCTGTCGCATTTCTCAGTATTTGTTCAGGGTCATGTTTAGCATGACGGGCGACATTGACTGTCGCAAACAGTAAATCACCGATTTCTTCTGCTGAGTGTTCGGATTGCGGATTTTCTGCAAGTGCTTCGCTCACTTCAGCCACTTCTTCAGATACTTTTTCAAGTGCACCATGGTAATCTGGCCAATCAAAGCCTAGATTTGCTGCTCGCTTTTGTACCTTTTTGGCACGAGTTAATGCAGGGAGGACTTTTGGAATGTCATGCCAAAGCGATTGCTCTGATGAGTTCGCTTTTGCGGCTTTTTCTTGATCTTTAATCGCCTGCCATTGTTGCTCGAGCTCTTCATCGGTTAGTGTTTTTTGCTCTGAAAATACATGAGGGTGCCTGCGAACCAGCTTGTTGTTTAGCCCCTCAACCACCTCGTTGAAATCAAACTTACCCTGTTCTTTCGCCATTTGCGCATAAAAAATAACTTGGAACAACAAGTCACCCAATTCATCTTTGAGATCGACCATATTATTGCGCTCTATGGCATCAGCCACTTCATAGGCCTCTTCTAGAGTATGCGGCACAATAGTTTTAAATGTTTGTGCTTTATCCCAATCGCACCCTTTTTTGGGATCACGAAGTATTTGCATGATGTTGAGCAATTTATCGATTTCAGTTTGATTCATTTTTTAAACACTTATTTTAAAGCAATAAAGTCGGCTAATGCCGACTTTATTAAATTGATATTTTTAGCGGTTAATGCTGTCGCTTTGCTTCAAATACGCCGTCAATTTGAACCAGCTTAGTGATCAAGCGATTCATTGAAGACAGATTAGAAACCTCTATTTGCATCAGGAACACTGCAATATTTTGCTCATAGTTAGTTTGTAAGTTCATGTTTAATACATTCACTTTTTCATTCGCTAGCACTGAACTAATATCGCGAATAAGCCCTTGCCTGTCTTGTGCCTCAATACGTAAATTCAACGCATAAGATGAGTTAATATCATCTGACCAGCTGACTGCTATTTCGCGCTCAGGATGCTGTTCGCAAATGTGCGCAAAAGATTCACAATCACTGCGGTGCACTGCAATGCCGCGTCCTTGAGTGATATAACCAACAATTTCATCACCCGGTACCGGCTGACAACATTTGGCTACATGACTAAGTAGGCTACCCACCCCGTCAACTACAATCCCGTTTTTATCGCCTTTCACCTTTTTGCGAGAAGTAATTTTTAGCGTATCTTCAGGCTCAGGTTTCGCTTGGATAAAGTTCAAGAATTGGTTGATGCGAACATCGCCCGCCCCCAATGCCACCATCAAGTCGTCAAGCTCTCTAAAGTTAAAACGCTCAACCGCAGGCTCTAAGTCTTTATAAGTAAGATCTAGTTTCGACAGATGCGAATCTAGCATCTCTTTACCAGCTTGTAGGTTTTTATCTCTATCTTGTTGTTTAAACCAGTGATGAATTTTACTACGAGCACGAGATGAGAAAATATAACCTAGGCTTGGACTTAACCAATCTCGACTTGGCGCTGGATTTTTCTGCGTTAAGATTTCAACCTGATCGCCAGTTTTTAACTTGTAGGTAAAGGGAACTATCTTGCCAAACACCTTAGCACCCACGCAGCGGTGACCGACATTAGAGTGAATATAATAAGCAAAGTCGAGTGGCGTTGCACCGAGTGGCAAATCAAAAATATCGCCCTTTGGTGTAAAGACATACACTCTGTCTTCAACCACTTGGTTTTTCAATTCATCGGCTAAATCACTGCCATCAACGACTTCTTCTTGCCATTGAAGTAACTTACGTAACCAACTGATTTTCTGTTCATAACCTGAGCCTCGCCCTGGTAAAGCGCCTTCTTTATACATCCAGTGCGCCGCAACCCCGAGTTCGGCATCTTGATGCATTTCTTCAGTACGGATTTGGATCTCGACTGTTTTACCCTCAGGTCCAAACACCACAGTATGGATAGACTGATAACCGTTTTGTTTTGGTGTGGCAACGTAATCATCGAACTCTTTTGGTAGATGTCGCCAACTTGTATGCACTATACCTAGCGCTGCATAACAGTCTTGAATTTCATCAACCACAATACGCATAGCGCGAATGTCGAAAAGCTGATCAAATTCATAGTTCTTTTGTGACATCTTTTTGTAGATGCTGTAAATGTGCTTCGGACGACCATAAACCTGTGCTTTCACGCCTGCTTCTGCAAGCTTGCTAGACACTAGGCTCACCATATTTTCCATATAGGATTCACGGTCTAAACGCTTATCAGATAACTGCTTTGCTATTCGCTTGTAGGTTTCTGGATGCAAATATCGGAATGATAAGTCCTCGAGCTCCCACTTTAGCTGGCCTATACCTAAACGATTAGCAAGTGGGGCGAAAATATTTGCAGTGGCTTTTGCTGTTACCACACGCTCTTCTTCATCCGCATTTTTTACTTCACGTAAATGGCAAATTTGTTCGGCTAGTTTAATAACAACGGCACGAACATCTTCTACCATGGCTAATAACATGCGGCGAATGTTATCTATCTGTACATTGCCTTTACCTTGATGTGCCAAAGTACTGATCGTCGCCATTTGCTCAACGCCCTGTAACAGTAAAGCAACGTTGTCACCGAGCTCTTCTTTTACATCGTCAAAACTGATTAACTCTTCAAGAAAATAAGGCGTTAAATAAGCGGATGCCAAAGATTCAGGATCAAAATTCAGCTCGGCAAGGATTTCCACCATCTCAACGGCTTTATTCAAGGTCGTTGCATTCACATCAGTAGGACATAAAGCATGGGCTCGGTCTAAATATGAGAATTTATCTTCTGACAGATTCAGAAGATCTAGCCGAGCCGAAAAATCGGCTGGTAAGTGAGTTTGATGTGATTGGCGGGTTGCAACCATTTGCATTACCTCCTTTGGAACAACGCCATTGTCTCTATATGCCCCGTGTGAGGAAACATATTCATAAGCCCCACTTTACTGATTGTGAAGCCAGCTTCAAGTACTAAAGCACTATCTCTCGCTAAAGTAACAGGATCGCACGATACATAGAGAATTTTTTCGAACTGCTTAAGTGGTAATTGCTTCAATACCTCAAAAGCACCAGTACGAGATGGGTCTAGGATTAATACATTGGCATGTTTATCGAACCACTTGGCACTTGAGATATCATCCGTCAGGTCAAAACATTCAAAAGATACATTTTCAAGCTGATTTTGTGCTGCATTTGACTTGGCTCTTTGTACTGAACTGTCTACCCCTTCAACACCGACAACACGTTTAGCATGTTTGGCTGCAAGCAAAGAAAAGTTACCAATACCGCAAAACAAATCTAACAACGAGTCTTGTTCGTTGAGTGCGAGCCAGTCTAGTGATTGCATCAACATCTTTTCGTTAACTTCACTGTTTACTTGAATAAAGTTACTGAGCTGAAAACCAAACTCAACCCCATCAACTTGATAGTGAGGGAGCCGCTCATATTCCACAGGCGTTTTACCATCATCCCATAAAAGCTGAACTCCAGAGTCGCTCAGCGCTGTAATTAATGTCTGTTTGGTATTGTCATCAATGGCTTTAGTATGTCTTATCAGTACAAACACACCGTTATCCGCTTCACAAAGCTGCACATGACTAATTGAGTGAAGCTTAGCATTGTCTGTGATGGCAAGCCTGAGTTGCGTAAATAGTGCTGTAAAAGCAACATTCAAAACTGGGCAGCTTTCGACTTCTACTATTTGCTTACTCTTTTGAGCTCTGAAGCCTAATTTAAATTGCTTAGTTTTTTTATCTGCAATACAAGCTATTCGGGCTGAGCGGCGGTAGTGCTTATCATCACTGGTAATAGCAGGTTGCCATGCTAAGTGCGTTTCTTTAGCAAACTTTTCAAATAGTTTACTGACGGCTTGTTGTTTATACGCGATTTGGCTGTCTACTTTTAAATGCTGTAACTGACACCCGCCGCAAACGCCATAATGCTGACAAAAAGGTGCAACTCGCTCTTCACTCGGTGTAAGTACTTTGACTTGTTTTGCCTCAATGAGCTTTGATTTTTCATCGAGAATTTGCGCTTTCACTTGCTCGCTTGGTAATGCACCATCAATAAAACACACTTTGCCATTGTGATTTGCAACTCCTCGACCTTGATGATCAAGTGACTTTACATTCAAAGTCAGTACTTTGCCTTTATTAGACGTTTTTTTAGCACGGAAGATCTGTGCCATACGAATGCCCCTTAATGTTTGCCAACCAGTGCCTAAGTCGATACTCTTAAAGCTAGAATATAAATAAGAAATAGTTCATTCATGACCAGATTAGGCCTGCGCGATAGCATTCTCGTTCTAACTTTAATCCCCACCATGCTGATTGGTTTAATTCTTGGTGGGTATTTTACAGTAAATCGCTATGTTGAGCTTGAAGAAATTCTCTTCCAACGAGGAAGTAGCATTTCAGAGCCATTGGCAATCGCATTAGAACAACCCGTTTTGCGTGAGGATAGAGCACAACTTAAGCGTATAGTCAGTACTGCACACAATAAACACTCTCCGCTTATCAAAAGCATTGCTGTTTTTGATGTCGAAAAAGAATTACTACTGACAAGCAATTATCATGAGCATTTTGGTAACTTAAAATTCTCTAACGACATTAAAGCGCTTCACCATACTGATATGGTGAAAAGAGACGATACGTTTATATTTTTCACGCCAGTCAAATTTAATTCTCAACCCTCAGATCAATGGCAAGACGCCCATGCAACACCGCTTGCGTTATTAGTTATCGAAGTCAGCAAAGATAAAGCGGTTATTGCTCAGCAACAAACGCTTATCATGAGTATTAGTATCATTGTGATTGCACTAATTTTAAGTGGTATTTTGTCGTTGCGGATCAGTAAAGTACTGGTTTCACCACTGTCGCAATTACTTTTAGCCACAGATAAGCTGGTCGAAGGTAAACAAGACATTGGCCTTCAAGCACCGATGCAAGGTGAGTTCGAGTTACTGCGTCAAGGGCTGCATACTATTAATGGTGCGATGGCAAACCAGCGTGATGAAATGCAAAAGCATATCGACCAAGCCACCAGTGACTATCGAGAAACGCTGGAGCAGTACGAAACACAGAATATCCAGCTCAATATTGCTAAAAAAGAAGCCCAAGATGCCAACCGAGTTAAATCTGATTTCTTAGCAAAAATGAGTCATGAATTAAGAACACCTTTAAATGGTGTTATTGGTTTTACAAGACAACTTTATAAAACGCCACTCAATAAACACCAAAAAGAATATTTAGACACCATTGAGCTTTCAGCCAATAGCCTAATGACCATCATCAGCGATATTTTAGATTTCTCTAAACTAGAAGCGGGTGCAATGGAATTAGAAAGTATCCACTTTCAGTTACGAGAAGTAATTAGCGAAGTGATGACATTATTAGCGCCAAGTGCTTATGATAAAAAGCTTGAGCTGTCGATTTCTATTCACCCACATGTACCTGAGAACTTAGTCGGTGATCCCACTCGGTTAAAGCAGGTACTTATTAACTTAATAAGTAACTCCATTAAGTTTACTGAAAAAGGCGCGGTTAAAATTGATATCACTCACCGTGTAATTAAGCAAACTAATGCCTCTTTGTTAGTATCTGTAAGTGATACAGGCGTGGGAATTGCAGCAGAAAAACAAGATGCGCTATTCACACCATTTGGGCAAGCTGACTCAAGCATCACCCGTAAATTTGGTGGTACAGGCCTTGGCCTCATTATTACCAAGCATATTGTTGAAGCCATGCGTGGCAGCATTAGTTTAAATTCAGCACCAGGCCAAGGTACTTGCTTCACCTTCAATGCTATTTTTGAGTTACCACAGCGCGCATTTAACAACGACTTACCAACATATAGTCTTGAGAATAAGCGTATTTTATTCTTTGAACCTCAAGAGCATACTCACTATGCAATATTAGCGCAATTGCATGAATGGAAAATGCAAGTAACGCCTTGCTTGACTGAAGAGACTTTCTACCAAGCCCTTGGAAAAGGCTTCAGTTATGACATCTGTTTAATTGGTAATACCGCTGACGTTGAACAAATGCCGGTGCTGAAAAACTACATCTCTCAAACACGTCCATTGTCTGATTATTTATATCTCATGGTCAGTACCATTTCGCATAATATGAGAGAATCATTAGTTGGGAGTGGCGCAGATGCCTGTGCTAGTAAACCCTTACATTATCGTAAGCTGTGTGAAATGTTAGCTGCCCCTTATCGACTAGATCATCCAGATATATCAACTGATGAACATGATCAACCTATATTGCCTTTGAAAGCCCTAATCGCAGATGATAATGATGCCAACTTAAAACTACTTTCTACACTGTTGTCAGAGCAGATCGAAGGCATAGATACCGCACATAATGGTGCACAAGCTGTGGCACTTTGTAAGACCCATAAATATGATTTAATCTTTATGGACATTCAAATGCCCATTATGGACGGTATCACAGCATGTAAAACCATCTTAGATTCATCTCTCAATGAAGATACGCCAATTATCGCGGTGACCGCACACGCCTTAAGTGGAGAGAAAGATCAATTACTTAAAGATGGGTTTAGTGGTTATTTAACTAAACCAATCGATGAGGATATGCTGAAACAAACTATTTGCGATTACAGTAGCTCTTCGATTAGTTCAACAACAAAGAGCAAAGTGGAAGAGATTGAGCCAAGCCCTGCCCCCTTTGAAAGTCATTTACTCGACTGGCCTTTGGCACTTCGCCATGCTGGTGGCAAACCCGATTTAGCCATTGAAATGTTGAACATGCTATTGGATAGCTTAAACGACACACACAAACAAATAAATCAGGCGCTTGAGGATGAAGATTTTGCGTTACTGCTATCTGTCATTCATAAATTCCATGGAGCTTGTTGTTATACTGGCGTTCCCAAATTAAAACAGCTTTCTGAAACGATCGAGACTGGTTTAAAACGCTATCAAAGCATTACTGATATTGAGCCTGAAGTGCTCGAGTTACTTGATGAGCTAGAAAGTTTCAAACAAGTTTCACAGCAATCTAATTTCGTTTCGGTTGACCAAAGTTAATATGAAAATGCAAGTGTTTACTATCTTGATAATCCCCAAGGTTGGTAAGCACTCGAGCCGCACCATATTCTTTTTCAACTTTTCCAGCCAGTTTCTGCACAACCATGACAAGGTGAATAAGTTGTTCTGACTCGTGTCCACCTAAGTCACTAAACGATGGAATATGTTGCTTGGGAATAGCTACTAAGTGTACAGGCCAATGAGGCTTAGTATGATGAAAAGCGAGTACATGCTGATCTTCGTATACGACATCAAGCTCGACTTTGCCGCTTAATGCTAAATCACAGTAAAAGTCGTTACCTTCGTAATTTGCCATACAGTCTCCAAGGTTTATCTCTAATTGCGTTAAAATTCTATAAGAGTAAATTCTTAGCTTTTATATTCAAAGTGTAGCAATTTAATTCAAAACTATTAGGCTATGTTTGTCCTTTTGGTATGAATTTCACTCAAGTTAAAGGTTTTCAATATGCGAAATTAACTGCGAGGCATTGCTCAACACACACTAGCAAAATAAAAAAGCGGCTTATCGGAATAAGCCGCTGATTGGGAGACGTTAAATAAATTGAATGATTTATGCGCTTTTCAGCAGCTCTTGTTCAGCTTTATTAATTGCAATGGTGCGTGGCTTGTCTGCCTCTGGTATCTCTCGTTCTAAGGCGATATTTAACAAACCATTGACTAAAGATGCACCTCGTACTTTTACATGGTCGCCCAATTGGAATTTATGTTCGAAGTTTCTTTCTGCAATCCCCTGATGAATAAAGGTTCGCTCTCCATCAACCGATTTTGTTTCTTTTAACCCTTTTACTGTTAAGGTGTTTTTCTCGGTTTCGATCTGTAGTTCAGACTCTACAAATCCTGCAACAGCCATGGTGATTTGATACTTGTCTTCACCTAATAGTTCTATGTTGTATGGAGGAAAACTTGACTGCTTGGCATTGCGGCTGGCGTTATCCATAAGTTGAGCTAAATGATCAAAACCAATGAATGAACGATATAATGGTGATAAATCTACTGTTCGCATAATAATATCCTCTTAAAGCGATAAGTTCTCGGCATCTCCTCTTATGAGCGATAATACCTATATATTTCAAAGTGTTAATTTATAGAAAACCCTGTAAGGCGTCTTCACTATAAGAGATAAGGTCTGCTAAAAAGTTTTCAAGAGAAAATATTAAAAATTTTTAAATTTAATTTTGGGTGTATATAAATATGCTATCAACATACTGATATTCCGAACTTTATAAAAGCTTTTAACTAAAGCTATTTTTATTAAATCGATACCTGAACCCCAATTTAAAGAGTGAAATAGAAAGAACCCCTGGTTGATTGTTCCCTTAACGCTCTGTGAGACGTGTATAATAGAAAAAGCCTGAGCGTTTACCCAGGCTTTGTTTACTTACTGTTGGTTGGAATTTGTCTTAATATTTAAAAGTTTTGCTACTCAGAGAGGCATTTGTCACTTTAGAATCGTATTTGTCTGAAAAATATGATGCAGGTGATAGCAATAAAATAAAAGAATCTTTCTTTGTGTCTGATTGCTCAACTGACTCCTTACTTTCGCTTTTTGTTAATTTAAAGCTCATCAAGAGTACCGCTGTTAAAGCCATAACAATCCAAACAGAATATCGCCAATCACCTGATTGAACAGAACCCGCTATCGCTAAAAACACACCAATTAACAATATCACTCTGAATCCATGTAACATCTTTTAATCCCTTAAACTAAATAATCTATTCGTTAAAGTTAATTGCAAAGTATTTACAAATCAAGCCAAAGGTTAAAAAAGTGTTTAAATATTAACGAAAATGTACTCTATCTTTGAATATTATGAAAAAACTCATACGGAAAAGCGCCCACCCCAATTACTGCGTTAAGTACAACAAAAACCACTAGATATAAAACTCATCTGAAAATTAGAGACTTTTAAGCACTACTTTAGATTCAGGTTAACAATGTTGGTATTTAAACACGCATTAATATATGCCCACTTTTGATTACTTATTTTCTTGGGGTCATGATGGAAAACGGTTTGTTTCCAAAGAACAATAGGCTCAATACCAAGAAATGTAGAGTTTATTCATACTAGTAAGTCTTTAGAGATAGCGAGCTTAGTTATAGTGCATAATGTGATATCACTGCAGCAGAAACAGGCCAAATAATGAAAACTTTGAGGCTTTAAGCTGTGGAGTGAACCAAGGAAGTGAAATGCTTATAGCAACGTCAGGCGTCATGATAAATTTTTTACCCAATTACACTCATTATGGTCGCTGGGGAGGTGAAGAATTTCTTTTTGTGTTCAATAACGATTCATTGATTGACACTTGCAATTTAGATAAATGCATCAAGAGAGCATTAAACACCACTATTTTTACAACCCAAAAACCTCTTTCGGCAGGTTTTGATATAACACAATTTAAAAGAGGCGATAACCTCACAACCATACTCACTCGAACCGTACAAACCGTTTACAAGGCAATGGGTTCTGGCCGAAACATTGTTGTATGTGGTTAGGTTGAAACCAACCCAACCACATTTTATCGAATTGTCCTACTTTTTATATTTCTCAAACCAAGCAAGTGTATGCTCGATTTTACTCACCATACGCGATGGCTTCCCAGCAATACCATGTGGGGCCCCAGGAATTTTCACCAATACAGTATCAATTTTACGTAGTTTAAGGGCCTGATAATACTGCTCTGTTTCAGCCATCGGCGTGCGTAAGTCTTTTTCGCCTGTCATCAACATAGTTGGCGTTGTCACATTACCCACTAGCGATAATGGAGAGCGTTGCCAATAATGCTCAACATACTCCCAAGGCATTCCCGGAAATTGCGTTGGTATTTGTACTAAACCGCTATCAGCAGTGAGCACTTTACTTAGCCAGTTAATGACTGGTTTAACAACGACAGCAGCATTAAATCTGTCGGTTAGGCCAATTGCGTAAGCTGTTGCAATGCCCCCAGCTGACCCACCAGCAATAAATAGATTATCTTTATCGATAAAGCCCTTGTCTATCATGGCATCCACGCCTGAATTGTGATCTGCAAAATCTTCTTTTGAGCTGTATTTGTACTTTAGCAACATAGCGAAACGTTCGCCATAAGAGCTGCTGCCTCGATGGTTATCGTAAAACACCACATACCCTTGCGCAGCATAACGCTGTAACTCTGCAGAAAAGTGAGGACCGTAAGCTAGATGTGGGCCACCATGAATTTCGACCAATAGCGGATACTTTTTCTTGGAGTCAAAATTAGGAGGCGTGATATACCAACCTTGAATTTTTTCACCGTCAAATGAAGACTTATAGCTAATTTCATGAACCTCACCCAGTGTTTTATGAGCTAGTAAATCTTCGTTTAACGCGGTTAACTGTTTGGTATTCCCCTTTGTAGATGCAATTGCGACATCCGCAGGCTTTTGTGCAGTGCCATGAGTAAAGGCTATTTTTCCTGAGTAATTAGCACTAAATTGGCCGCTAATATAAGGTCTTCCCAGTGTTGTGCCTGATAAGCTGTCAGCAAGATCTTTGATATTGCCACTCAAAGACATCGCTGCAAGCTTTCTTTTACCCAAATCATCGTAGGCAATTGCCAATGTTGAATTACTGATCCAAGTTGGATTTTGAATAGAGCGGTCAAAATCTTCACCTACCATTTCAAACTCTTTATCTGACCAATCCATTATGTTTAGTTTGTGATTGCGATAAGGATTCAACTCGCCAGAAGCACTTAAGAAAGCTAGCTTTTTACCGTCCCTTGAAAAACTAGGAGAATGCTCTCTGCCTGGTTTAGTAGTGAGCTGAGTTAGCTTACCCTTTAAAGTAACACTGAAAAGATCACCCTCTAGGCGCTTATATTCCCAATCTTTGATCCTATTAGCTGAAAATACAATTTCTTCTGAGTTACTGTGCCAAGTAAGTTGACCGCCATGGTGAAAATTGCCTGAAGTCAGTTGACGAGGCGTGCCACCATCACTCGGCAAAATAAAAATTTGTCGGTAACCTGGTTTAACTAACCCTCTACCATCGGCTTGGTAATAGGCTTTATCAATAACAATTGCGGGATCAGACCATGTCGCACCTTTCGGCTTTGCAGGAATTTTCGCAATCACTGAAGGTTTTTCATTTATTTGCTGACTAAAAGCAAGCCATTTGCCATCAGGAGACCAAGTTAAATTACTCACACCTGATTGAAGTTGGCTTAGTAGAGCTGTGCGATTTTGCTCTAAATAATGCACATGTATTTGGTAGCTTCCAGAAACATTACTGATGAATGCTATTTTCTTACCATCTGGCGACCATCTGGGATGCAGATATTGGTTTTCATCTGAAAATAACGGCGTTTGTTCACCATTTTTTACGTCTACTAACCACAAATTACGACGTGTGCTGTCTTTCATTATATCGTTTGAATTTCTAACATAAACAACTTGATTGCCGTTTGGAGAAATTCGCGGGTCGTTTGCGTACTCTAGTGCAAAGATATCATTGGCATTAAATGTGGAATTTGCCTGGGCAAAAATAGGCAATAATACCAATGCTGAAAGTGTTTTTCTGATCCCAATACCCATAGTGATCCCTAATCAATAAACTTAGGTTATGAATACTAGAGTGAGCAGGAAATGTCATTGATTTAGCGACGAAGTGAGTGAAAGCGATGCCCACTAACAGGACACCATGAAATGCTTAAGTTTTATCTAATACTCGTAATTGCATTCTTTACTAACTTTATAGCGCTCGATTAATTCGTCCATATCGATTGCAGAGCCCGCTATATTAGTTGCTGCTTTTGCTATTTCCTCTGCACCAGATACGTTTTCAGTGGCCTTTTGATAGATATCAACAATATTTTTGCTCACTTCTTCAATCGCGTTGCTTTGCTGTTGAGTATTTAAAGAAACAGCTTCTGTCACCGCTTCAACTTGTTTTGCTTGTTCAACAATAGTTGCTAAAGCCAGTTTAATCTCTTCTGCTCGATTAGCAGCTTCTAGCGCATTGTCTTTACCCTGAGTAATAATGCTTGATGCTTCTTTTGAGCTTGTTTGAAGCTCAGCCACTAAAGAAGATATTTCTTCAGTCGATTTTTGCGTTCGACTAGCTAAGCTTCTAACTTCATCAGCAACAACTGCAAAACCTCTACCTTGCTCACCGGCTCTAGCGGCTTCAATGGCCGCATTAAGCGCCAACAGATTTGTCTGCTCAGCGATTTCTCGGATCATATCTACCATGCTAGAGATACTGCCGACACGCTCGTTTAGGGTATCAACTGATTGTGCTGAACGGGCCATATCGTCTGATGCACTTTGGATTACGTCTACGGCTTCACTGACTACCTTTTGACCATTTAAAGATTCATTAGCGACGGTTTTAGCAGCTTCAGAGTTATCAGACATAGAGCTTGCGATCACTTGAATATTTTCGCTCATTTGCTCTGAAGCAGAAGCTATGGTTTGAATCCCCATTTGTTGCTCTACTAAGTTTTCTTGGCTTTGGCTAATGGCAACGGCTGTTTCGTGAATTGATACTGTGATCTTTTTAGAGACTAAGCCAAGCTCAATTAAATCCTCTTCAAACTGCTTCGTCAGCGCGTTAATCTTGTCTGCAGATTCACCAAGTTCATCAGAGCTGACCACTTCAATCTCATCAGCCAAATCACGTTCATTTATGGCTATTTCCATACCTTCGGCTATTAATTCTGACTGACGGTGTCTTAGTCGAATAGATAAAAATAATGCAGCGGTAATGAGCAAGCCCACAATAAAAATAGCTGCTTCTATAATTACAAGAAATACAGCGTCTTGTTGAATGCGAATTGCTGTTTTATCTACAATAATTAACGCATTTTCTTCGGCTTCTTTCAAAGCATTAATTCTATTTGTGGCAGAGGTAAACCATGCCTCAGGAGCAACATTAAAAGCAGAGCTTTTCTGTTTAACAAGTTCTCTAAAACGATCAACTTCATCAAATGAGCTATGTTGTAATGCTGACTGTAAAACAGAACTGATTGCATCTGGTGCAACTTCCAAAGCTTCATTGATGTATACTTTTTGTTGAGTTAAAAATTCTACATAAAGTGCTTTTTGAGCATAGCTCATTGTATTACTTGTAAATACATTTGCGAGTAATGCTCGTTCCATGCCTGATGACTCTTTTGCACTAGAAAAATTGTATATAGAGGTTAACTCTTTAGCTATTATTGGGTCTTCACTTAAACGGGCCGCTTTTATAACAATGTGCAGACCTTTTGAATTAATTGAGGTGTAATATTTTAATAAATCAGGTACTGATGCTGATAAGCTATCTACTTTTCTGCGCATCGACTCTAGTTCAAAAAACAGCGCTTCAAACTCTTTAAGCTCTTTGTGCATTTCTTTAGACAACGCCCACTCTTTTTGTGAACTTTTTAATGCTTTCAATTTAGTATTTGTATCTGAGCGTTGTGCTCTTAATGACTTAGCAAACTTAGCTCCATTTGAACCCACATACCCCGCTGAAGCACCGCGCTCTTTTTGCATCTCATGAACAATGCTCAACACTGCATGACTGAGAAAAGCGTTATATTCAGCATCATAAGCATTATTCATTTTCTTGAACGCCATACTCATGTCGTAAATAATTATCGCTCCAAGTAAAATACAGGGTAAAAGAACAACTAAAGTTAGATGACTTGATATTTTTTTGGCTACAGCTACAAACATAGAGACAACTTATTTTTTAATAAAAAGTTAACTGCTTTAAAATATAGAAGTTAAACACACAATTTAGAAGCAATTATTCCTAATGAAATAATACTAGTATTATGTTCAGGAAGGAGTAAAGCCTTTTATTTTATAAACTTAAAAGTATGTAAAATAGGTACTATTCCATTTAATTTACAAATAAAAATATCAAAGTGCTAAATTTGGAAAAGCCATTCGAAATTACTAAAGTTAGGTGTAAAAAAGCTATTTTTTAAGGATTTTTTTATTAATGACTCTGTGTGTTGAGATTGATGTAATCAGTAATAAATGAGAGTAATACGGAAATTACAAAAGTTAAGTGAATGCAAACTTTCCAGGCCAATTCTGTGTTTGTTAATGTTTTCGGGCCAATAAAGACTTTGAGTAAAACTAATGCAGAAATTGCAATTACGGTACTAATGAGCTTTATTTTTAAACCCGAAAAGCCAACTTTCCCTATATAAACAAAGCTGTCTTCATGATCGTCAATACCTAGTTCTACAACAAAGTTTTCATAGTCTCTAATAACTATATATAGACCTGCTAATAAGGCAGTATCAATCAGGGTTAATATACCAACCAACAAATTATTATTTGCGGTGTCAAATGCTGTTATTGTCATTACAAATAGTTGTTTGACAAATTTAATTAGTGACTATGTCAGCAAATAACAAACCTAAAAAGAAAGGCACTTATGACCTGCGCTGTTGAATAGAGTTGAGTATTTAAAATAAATAAGTACTCATAAACAGTATAACGTATTGCTTCAATAATTAGCTTCGCTTCTATTTGCCCTTACTCAGCGTCATTTTTGAACTTGACACTTGCTCGTCATAAAAAGTTAAGATGCCATAGCGGTTTCAACGATATATTGATTTTCAAGCTGCTTTGACTGCTTTAATTCACTGTATAGCGAATTAAGCATTAAAAATGTAATGACAAGAATAACGGCAAAACAAGCGCTTACTTGCGCCCACAGCCGCGTTTTAACAGAGAGCTGTCGCAGTGTTTTTTCCATGACTTTCCTTAAGCATTGTTCCCTGAGCTCAATGTAGCTCTAGAGGCATGTTTTTCTAAACGAAAACTAAATTAACAGCTCTTAGATTGTTCCGACAAGCGTGATCAACCCATCTTTTGACTTATAACAAATTTTACCTTTCATCGACTGTAATTGAACCCGATAAATAATGCACAGCCTGCCCTCGTAGCTTCACTCTTTCGCCTTCAATCACACATAATAGCTCACCACCTCGTTTCGATGCCTGATAGGCTTTCAACTCTGTTTTATTCAGCCTTTGAGACCAGTAAGGTGCTAACCCCGTATGAATAGAGCCCGTTACCGGATCTTCATCGCCGCCATTCGCCGGCCAAAAATAACGGGATACAAAATCATGCTTTTCGCCTGGTGCAGTCACAACCACATCAAACGGTGTCAATTGTTTAAGTTGCTCAGTACTTTGTTCGACAGTTCTAACTTCCTGCTCACTGCTATATACAGCAAAATAGGCCTGCTGATTTTTTAGTACCTGTTGAGGTTTTATCGATAAGCCTACAATAAGCGCTTCAGGTATATCTGCAATGGCTTCTGGGGCAAAGCTCGGAAAGTCCATTTCAATATAACCATTATCTAACTTGTTGATCAGCATAGACCCTACCGCTTCTGCGCTCAGCGTTACCTGCTGAAAAGTTGGGTTCTGATTAAACAGCACAAACGCTGATGCTAAAGTTGCGTGACCACAAAATGCAATTTCGGTCAGTGGGGAAAACCAACGAATATCATAAATACCCGTTTCAACAGGCACTAAAAATGCTGTTTCAGATAAGTTATTTTCTGCAGCGATAGCCTGCATTATGTTCTCGGTTAACCAAGTGTCTGTGATGATCACTGCCGCTGAATTGCCACCAAACTGAGTGGATGTAAAAGCATCCACAATGTCGATATTTAACTTCATAATTCCATTCACTTTATTTTTAATTACCTAGAAACTAGCTGAGATTGAAAGGCAAGTGAAGTGATTAAGTGCTATGCATACAATTTTGATGGTTATGAGTAATTAAAAGAAAATAAGCGGGCAAAACTGCGAAGGGTGCAAGTAAAGGGGACTGCCCGCTTGAAGAGTGTTGTTAAATAACAACTATGGAACTAAGTTCATTTAGTTACTTAAGTTATAAGTAACTGGCTTAATGAGAAGTAACTGACTCTGTAAAATCAAGTTCAATATACTCACTTATTTCTGACTATAAACTGAATTAGCTCTTAGCAATCAATTCATTAGTTACTTTATCTATACCCACTTCACTAATACGAG
>CAYZOE010000085.1:0-8692 GCA_964479805.1 uncultured Pseudoalteromonas sp.
AATGTGGCGGTAAGGCTAAAAAAGAAGGCAAGTGCGGCGAAGGTAAATGTGGCGGTAAGGCTAAAAAAGAAGGCAAGTGCGGCGAAGGTAAATGTGGCGGCAAGGCTAAAAAAGAAGGTAAGTGCGGCGAGGGTAAATGTGGCGGCAAAGCTAAAAAAGAAGGTAAATGCGGCGAAGGCAAATGTGGTGGTAAAGCTAAAAAAGAAGGTAAGTGTGGCGAAGGTAAATGTGGTGGCGCTCACTAATTCATAATTTTTTCTTTGAGGCAGATTATCTGCCTCAAACTTCTTAGCAAAATTTCTTCTTACTGTTATACAAGCCATGAAATCTAAGGTATTAATATGGTAGCTAGTGATATAGGCATGGTCGGTCTAGGCCTCAGACGTGAAATGTTGGATGACTTTATTGAGTCACCACCAAGTCAAGTCGATTTTCTAGAGGTTGCGCCCGAAAATTGGCTTAAAATGGGTGGGAAATTTGGTAAGAAGTTTAAGCAACTTACTGATAAAAATAGATTTATTTGTCATGGCTTATCGCTCTCACTAGGTTCTCCAGGGCCGCTTGATGTTGAGTTTGTGACATCTCTCAAAAGCTTTTTTAAAACGCATAATGTAAAAATTTACAGTGAGCATTTGAGCTACTGCTCGGGTTCAGGTCATATGTATGATCTAATGCCTATTCCATTTACTGAAGACGCAACAAAACATGTTGTTGGTCGGATAAAGCAAGTACAAGATATTTTGGAGCAGCGGATTGCTGTCGAAAATGTTTCTTACTATGCCGCACCCGGTCAAGAAATGTCTGAGCAAGAATTTACGCTAGAAGTTTTAAAACAAGCTGATTGCGATTTACTACTTGATGTAAATAATATTTATGTAAACAGTGTCAACCACGGTTACGATGCAATCGAGTTTTTACGAGCTATGCCAAGTGAACGTATTGTATATGGCCATGTTGCAGGGCATTATGAAGAGAGTACCTCTTTGTTAGTTGATACACATGGTGCTGATGTCTGTGATCCAGTGTGGGATTTACTCGAGAAAGCCTATGATTATCACGGCTTGTTTCCTACTTTACTCGAACGTGACTTTAACATACCGAGTATGAAAGAAGTGTTGAGTGAAGTAGACATAATTAAACGGCTTCAATCCGAATTTTTAGCTAAAAGTAAAGGGGTAGCCTAGTGTCATTCATCGATGTGCAAAATGCATTTATGGCTCATATTAGAGATCCTGAAAATGTCAAAAAACCTCATGATGTAACAGAAGAAAGAATGACAGTTTATAAAGAATTGTTTTTTAATAACGTCGAAGGGTTTGTCAGTTCAGCTTTTCCAGTGCTTAAAAGTCTCTATTGTGAATCACATTGGTTAATGCTTGTTCGTAATTTTTTTATTAACCATAATTGTTCTTCTCCCTACTTTTTAGACATCAGTGCAGAGTTTTTAGCTTTTCTTCAGCATGAATACACCATGCAAGAAACTGATCCGTTATTTATGTTAGAGCTTGCGCATTATGAGTGGGTTGAATTGGATGTGTCTGTTTGTTTCGAGGATGAACTGCAAAAACCACTTACAAAGGTAGACAATCAGCCTTTGTACCTATCAAACACTGCACGTAACCTCTCTTATCAATATCCAGTTCATCAAATTAGTGATGACTTTCAACCGTCGGAGCCAAGTGAACAGCCCAATTATTTTGTTGTATATCGTGATGAAGAGGATGAAGTGGGTTTTATCGCTTCAAACCCAATGACCGCGATTTTGTTAGAGCAACTGGATGATAACCCAGGTCTTAGCTTGTCAGAAATTGTGTTAAAAGTGCATGAAATTATTCCACAATTTAGTGAAGAGCAGCTAATAGGCGGTGCAAATCAAACACTAAGCGCTTTGGCAGAGCTCGGCATTGTAGTAACTAAGTAACCTTTTTGTTCAACCAGCTTAGCGATTTTTTGCACTTCTCACTTTAACGCATAGCTCGGATCGTCTATGATGTGCGCAGTTTTTTCGTGCTTAAAAATTTATAGGTGTATTATGTCAAAGGGTGATTTTAAAGATCCGTTCAACGCTAAATACTTCATTGCTTTCTTAGCTGTTTTTGTTGTTATTGGCTGTCTAAATGCAATTCTTGGTTTAGCAACGGCTTTTACAGCTTAATCATCGAAAATACAAAAGACATCTTGTCTTACGTTTAAAAGGCTGCAAAAACGCAGCCTTTTGTCGTTTTATTGTGCAAACAACTTAAAAACATCGCTTTGTGATTTCTCAAAGTTTCAACTTTTCTCATTCTTGTTATAATCACTTTCTTTACAAAATAGAAAGCTTCATTATGACACAAGCTAATCTCACGCTGATCAAAGACAGTATTGCTACGGTGCCTAACTACCCAAAAGAAGGTATTATGTTCCGTGATGTAACCACTTTACTTGCTGATCCAAAAGCGTTTAAAGAAACTATTGATGCGTTTATTGCTGCATACAAAGATCAAGGTTTTACTAAAATCATTGGTACAGAGTCGCGCGGTTTCATTTTTGGTGCACCTTTATCTTATGCGCTAGGTATTCCCTTTATTCCAGTGCGCAAGCCGGGTAAATTACCTCGCGAGGTGATTAGTCAATCATACCAGCTAGAATATGGCGAAGACGTTTTAGAACTCCATACAGATGCAATTGTAGAAGGTGACAAAGTATTGTTAGTTGACGATTTGCTTGCAACGGGTGGCACTATTGAAGCAACAGCTAAGCTTGTGCATAAACTTGGCGGTAATGCAACAGACGCAGCTTTTGTTGTATCGCTACCTGAACTAGGCGGTGAGCAACGTGTTGCAGACTTAGGTATTAATATTCTTAAGTTAGTTGAGTTCGAAGGCGAATAATATGAGTTATCAAGTCCTAGCACGGAAGTGGCGTCCGCAAACCTTTCACCAACTTGTCGGCCAAGAGCATGTCAAACAGGCGCTCGTAAATGCCCTCAATGAGCAAAGGTTGCACCACGCTTATCTTTTCACTGGGACTCGGGGCGTCGGTAAAACTACCATCGCCCGTATATTCGCAAAAAGTTTAAACTGCGATGAAGGGATCACTTCAAACCCATGTGGCAAGTGCCAAAGCTGTTTAGACATCGAGGCGGGTAAATTTATTGATTTAATAGAAATCGATGCTGCTTCTAGAACGAAAGTTGAAGATACACGAGAGATCCTCGACAATGTTCAATATGCACCGACTCGCGGTCGCTATAAAGTGTACCTCATCGATGAAGTACACATGTTGTCAAAGCACAGTTTTAACGCGCTTTTAAAAACTCTCGAAGAGCCGCCAGAGCATGTAAAATTTTTATTGGCGACGACCGACCCACAAAAATTACCTATTACTATTTTGTCACGTTGCTTACAGTTTAACTTGAATGCAATGTCGCAATCGCAAATTGTATCGCAACTTACTCATATTCTGCCGCAAGAGCAAATTCAATTTGAAGAGCCTGCCTTGAAGGCACTAGCGAAAGCCGCTGATGGCAGTATGCGTGATGCGTTAAGTTTGACTGATCAAGCCATAGCACAAACCAATGCTCAACTTACATTAGCTGCAGTGCAAGACATGCTTGGTCTGATGGATGTCAGTCATGCCGTGAGTATTTTGGCTTCTATACTTTGCCAAGATGCACCAGCTGTAATGGATGAAGTCGCACAAATAGCAGTTAAAAATGGTAATTATCTTGCCGTTTTAGACGATTTAATCGCACTTCTACACGCCATTCAGCTCACGCAATTGGTGCCTCAGGCAGCAAAAATATCGGTATTTTCAGAATCAGATATTGCAGCGCTCAGTGAACAGATCAACCCACAGCAAGTACAGCTGTTTTATCAGCTGCTGTTAAATGGTAAAAAAGATCTTCAGTGGGCGCCAGAGCAAAAACTTGGCTTTGAAATGGTGCTGCTGCGTTTAATTGCGTTTGAGCATGCAGATAGTCAACCTCCTGCCAAGCCTAATGTTCAAGCTGGCTCGGTATCAAGCAGTTCTGCTCAATCTCAAGTTGCACCTTCTGCGTCACCAAGACAAGGTTTGCAAGATATTCGTGCTCGCTTGAAGAAAAATAATGCCTCAACATGTGGGAATACCAATCAGCAATCTCATGTTACGTCTGAAATGCCAGTATCATCAGCAACGCCTCAGATTGAAGTTGAACCTTCGCAAGTTGAACCTATTCAGGCCGAACCTATTCAGGCCGAACCTATTCAGGCCGAACCTACAGTTACTAATCAGCTTTCAGAATTAACTCAACCTGTTGCACAAAGCGAAGATATATACTCGTCGGTTGAACAACCTCAGCATCAACAGGATGTTGAAAACAATGCGCTTAATCACCACGTTCAACAGAACCAGCAAACATCAAAGCAGCAAGCGAATGCACCTGAGCCTCAAGAGCAAGAATTAGCCGCGCAATATGAGCAAGTGATGCAGGATGCGCAAGAGCAAGGCTATACGCCGGCTTATGAACCGCAGACTACACAACCAGCGCAACAAGACGCTAGCTCTCAAAATTCAGAGTCGGCTTCTGCACGCTTAAAAGCTCAGCAAGGGCAAGCACAATCTGCCATTGCACGTATTTTGCAGAACCGAAATATTTCTGGGGCAGGGCAGCTATTATCGGCTCGAGGAGATGAGCCAAAAAAGTCTGAGGCGCAAAACGCGCCCGACTCAAATGTGGCGCAAGTAACACCGAAGAAAAAACCAGTTCCATTTAGCGAAAGGCACAAAGCGGACGAAAGTAAACTGGCGCCTGAGTTGTTAGAGCAAATTGCACCGCAAACCTCGCAATCGCAAGAAGCACCTCAAGAAGAAACTATGCCTGTGCCTGAAGGCTTTGCGAGCCCAATTAGTGAAATTCGTTTTGCCCATCAAAGAGATGATTGGGCTAAGTTGATTGAGAAAATGGCTCTGGGTGGGCGTATGCGTCAGTTTGCACTGCATTCGATTTATCACTACGAGAACAATCAAGCCAACATTCAAGTTGATATTAGTCAGCGTCATTTAGACAGTGCTATTTTAAGACAAAAACTGCAAGCTGCACTGAATGAAATGTACAACTCTGATGTTGAGCTTATCGTTGAATTTGCAGAAGGAGTGATAGACTCACCGTATCTAATTCAACAAAAAATAGATGCACATAGGCATCAGCAAGCGATAGAAACGATTAATCAAGATCCTATTGTATTACAACTTATCGAGCAATTTAGTGCCGAGGTCGATGAAAATACCATACAGGCATTGTAATCGAGTACAATAGACCTTATCTTTTAGCCAAATAAAATATATGTAAGAGAGCGTATTATGTTTAAAGGTGGAATGGGCAATATCATGAAGCAGGCTCAGCAGATGCAAGAGCGCATGGAAAAAGCCCAAGAAGAGATCAAAAGCCTGGAAGTAACAGGCGAAGCGGGTGCAGGCCTGGTTAAGGTAACTATGCTAGGTAGCCACAACGTTAAGCGCGTTGAAATTGACGAAAGCTTAATGGAAGACGACAAAGACATGATTGAAGACCTTCTAGCTGCCGCTGTAAACGATGCAGTGCGTCGTGTAGGTGAAGAGTCAGCTAAGCGTATGTCTGATGTTACTGGGGGTATGCAGATGCCTCCAGGCTTCAAAATGCCGTTCTAAGATTAAGGTTACGAATAAAAAGTTTGTATTCTATTTATCCCTGCAAGGGACAAACAGGGGACAAAAACTAATGAAAGCTCAGGTAAATAATCGCCTGAGCTTTTTTGTATTAAAGAGGTGTTTAAACGGATTTGTAATAATCAGCCTGATAATACAGTTTGTTTTAGTTTGTTTTAGTTTGTTAAGCAAGTACCTGAAATACTTCTGGTGCTGAAGTATATAAAGCGAAACAGGCTATCAGTAATAAGATTGACCCAGAACATTTATTTATTTTATTTGCAGTGTTTTCTTTTGATACTTTAGTGAAGAAAAAAGACAGTAAAAATAACAGTGCGTAATCTAATATTACCCAAATCGTTAATAACACAAACATTGAGGCGGTTTTATTGTCTGTGACATTAAAAAATGCCGGAAAGAAAGCAATAAAAAATAAGATATCTTTTGGATTTGAAATACCAATTAAAAAGCCGCTTCTTAACCAAGACTTGCCTCTGTTCTGGTCTAAACTTTTTTGCGATAAATTAACTTTTGATTTGAGAGTGTCTATAGAGAAGTAGATAAGATACAGCGCGCCAAAAAATGTTAGAAAGGTGAGCGCGTGGTCATTGGCTGAAAATATACCATTTATCATCAAAAATGAGACGGAAATTAAAATAATAGACGCTAAGTTAGTCCCAATGATTGTTTTCATCCCCGCTGATATTCCGCCGTTTACGCTGCTATTGGCGACCAACACTGCAACAGGCCCTGGGGTACCTAAGAAAACCACAATTGAGCTTACATATAATAATATTAGAGTGTAATCAATCAGCATGTTTAGTTTCCTTTCTTGAACTTATAAATAGATAGCTTTTAACCCATTGGTTGTCTGATGGAAGGCAGTATCTTATCCATTTCCTTTTGAGAATTCACAAATCCTTTGTTCAAATTTTTCTGCTTAACATGCTCACTTTAAGTTATAGAAAAAGAGTGGGGCAAGTGAATTTTAAGAGAGTTAAATTGACTTAAATATAACGAATACGATCTTAGACTTTAGTGCAGTTATGTTTATCTAAGTTTTCATGTAACTTAAAAGGCTTTAGTAAGTCACTTGTATTGTGTAGAGCAAAATTATAGCCGCACTTTGATATGAGTGATCCTGCGGTACAGACATATTTATAACGTATCACTTTTAAGTCGGTTGCGATTTCATAATTCGGATTTTATCTGTAAATTATTTAGTATGAAAAATATTAAACAAGTGTGGATTTAATACATATTCAACATAAATGAGGCTTAATATGATTGTTATTTTAACAAGCTAAGGCTTTGTGACACCTCTTTCTAATTGTGCGATAAAATACAAATTTCTCATTCAGCTTATAAATATACATATGTGACAACATGAGCTCATATTGGTTACGCGATAAATTAATCTTGCATTGAATTTGAGGGAGTGTTTGGAACTTTGATTGTAAGTACTGTTATTGATATATCTATATTATTGTTGCATTAGAAGATCGTAGTTGTTGGAATAATTGCTCTTGATACGTATTTTAAAAGGAATAAAGCGGTTAAGCAGTAAGCGTAAATATAAAAGCCCAGCAAAAATACTGGGCTTTTTTAGTACTAAGCTTGTTACTTATTACCAGATACGAACACGCTCTTCAGGTTTAAGATATAACTTATCACCTGGTTTTACGTCGAATGCTTTGTACCATGCGTCATGGTTACGAGGTGCGAGCGCACGAAAGCGACCTGGTGCGTGTGTACCAGCGCGAAGCTGGTTTAGCATGCTTTGCTCAGTACGCTTTTCTTTCCAAACTTGTGCCCAAGCTAAGAAGAAACGTTGGTCGCCAGTTAGGCCATCGATTACAGGTGCTTCTTTACCATTTAAGCTCAGCTTGTACGCGTGGTAAGCCATTGCTAAACCACCTACGTCACCAATGTTTTCACCAAGGCTGTTACGGCCGTTTACGAAGTTACCTTCGATTGGTTCATATTGGCTGTACTGCGCTGCTAGTTTGTCAGCTTTTGCTTCAAATGCTGCTCGGTCAGAGTCAGTCCACCAGTTACGTTGAATGCCTTCAGCATCAGACTTAGAGCCTTGGTCGTCAAAACCGTGACCCATTTCGTGACCGATAACTGCGCCAATGCCACCGTAGTTTACCGCTGCATCAGCATTTGGATCGAAGAATGGTGGTTGTAAAATTGCGGCTGGAAATACAATCTCATTGAATGAGCTGTTGTAGTATGCGTTTACTCGCTGAGGCGTCATACCCCAACGGTTACGGTCAGTTTTTTCAAGCTCTTTTGATGCGCTGTCATCTCTGAAGAATTGACGCAGGTTTTTAACATTGCCCATTAGGTCATTGTTTTTAAGTGCTAGGCCATCAAATGACTGCCATACATCTGGGTAACCAATTTTAGGTACGAATGCAGCTAGTTTGGCTTGCGCATTTACTTTCGTCTCTTCACCCATCCAGTCTAGACCTTCAATGCGCTCACCAAGGGCTTTACGCAGGTTTTCAACGAGTTCAGACATTTGCTCTTTCGATGACTCTGGGAAGTGCTTATCAACGTATACTTTACCAATTGCGAAACCTAAAGATTGTGTACCAGACATTTGGCTCACAGCACGCTTCCAACGAGGACGAGGCTCCTGTTGGCCGCTAAGGTGTTTACCGTAGAATTCGAAGTTAGTATTGAAGATATCTTCAGACAGTAGGCTTGCATTGCCACTAATAGCGTGGAAAGTAAGGTAATCTTTCCAAACCGCAAGGTCTTCTTTATTAACAAGGTCAATCATTGCTTTGATTGGCTCAGGCTGTGACATGTTTAGCTGAGGTACTTTGTAACCTGTCTGTGCAAAGTACAGATCCCAATTGAAACCAGGATACTCTTTAGCTAAATCTTCGCGCTTGATTTGGTTTAATGTCAAGTCTCGGTTACGACGCTTTTCACGTGGCCAATGGCCTTCAGCCATTTTAGTCTCTAGCGCAAGTATCGCTTGTGCGCGCTCAGTTGTGTTCTCTAAACCAGCAAATTTAAGCATGTTTGC
>CAYZOE010000085.1:8792-21617 GCA_964479805.1 uncultured Pseudoalteromonas sp.
TTCAACATCCATAAATGCGTTGTAGAAATCAGCTATCAATTGCTCTTCTGCATTTAAGTTATCACGAGAAATAATGTCTTCGATGATAGCATTAACTTGTTTTTCACTGCGTTCAGCAAGTGAAGTGAATGCGCCGTAACGCGTTTTGTCAGCAGGCATTTCGTAGTTTTTATACCAAGTACCACTTGCATACATGAAGAAGTCATCACCTGGTTTAACGCTTTCATCACGTGCCGTTAGGTCAACACCGAATGTGCCAAGTTCAGCTTTGCCAGCTGTTTGTTCTGCTTGTTGTACTTTTTCAACCTTTGGTTCTGACTCAGAACAGCCAGCTAAAAAGACAGCGGCTAAGGCTGTCGCAATAACAGTTCTTTTCATTGTTATCTTCTCTTTTTAATTGAGTAAAATCTCAATCTATGTTTTAAGTAAGTAATGTTCCTCATTAAATAACAATTGAGGAATTAACTCATTGTCAGCCCACAAATAGTGAAGGGCAAGTTTTTTAGGTAAATGAGGGATAATTGCCGTTGAATAGTGAAAGCTCGTGTTAGTTTTCTCTAAAAATGACTTAAATTCGATGAATGATGTCTTCCTTCAAATTTTTGCAAATAATGAAAGATGCTTAATAGAATGAGTGAAAAAAAGCGCACAAAGCTTTTTCCATACAACTTCAGGCTATTACTGTTAGCCATGCTGCTCATGCATGTGCTCATGGTGGCAGCATCATTTTATTCGCCTATTATTTCGAATTTCGGGTTAGTGCCTCAGCTCCCTGAGCGTCTATATGGCATCTTTACAGCGCCTTTCATCCATGCAAGCTGGGGCCACTTAACCGGTAATACTATCGGTTTATTAATCAGCGGGTATTTAGCAAGTCTGCAGAATGGGTTTAAACGTGTCACCGTCTTTATCATGGTTGTGACGGGGTGTTTGGTTTGGGTATTTGGTGAATATGGTAACCACATTGGCGCATCGGGTATTGTGATGGGCTATTATGGCTTTTTATTTGGCACAGCTGTGTTTAATCGTAATTTGGTTGGTGCAATTAGTTTTACCGTATTAGTTGCTGTCACTTATTACATGGATTTTGCTTTTTTGGCTACATTGCTAGACTTTTCAGCTCAAACCAGCAGTTCTAATCATATTTTCGGTTTTATAAGTGGTTTATTGGGTGCCTACATTTTTAGGAGGAAAGTAAAAAAGCCTAAATCCGCCAAAAACGAAAATAGGCTTGGGACGTAAACTTTAGGCTTTTGCAAAGAATCCAGATGTAATGACTTTTTGCTCTGCAACCATTAGCTTTCCATTACTCCAAACATTTTCAACTGCTAAGTTGTCTTGTTTTAACAAAACTAAATCAGCATCGCCTGTGACTTTTATCTGTCCTTTAGGCAAGCCGAGTATATGTGCAGGGTTTTGAGTGATAGCCATTAACGCCTTTCCAATTGGTACGTTAAATTCTAATACAGCTTGTCGAAATGCATGTAAAAGCGATGACTCTTGGCCCACTTCAAAGCCAACCAAGTTATTGTGTGTATCATAAATAGGCAAGCTTGCATGCCCATCCGAGCTCATGGTGAGCTGACTCTCAGAGACACCTTTTTCAAGGCAGTAGGCAAGGGCTTCTGCGGCAGCGAGCTCTCCATGTGCTAAATCATAGTCTGTGGTACTGGTGGTGAAGTCTATGGTGCCACCCGCTCTGCAAAACGCAATACCAGCCATCAGCAGCTCTGAATTACGATTCATATGCGTTGGGTAAAACATATCTAAAGGTAGCTCAGTTGTTTGAGCGACTTCATGCAATAAGTCGAGTTTTGTATCGCCACTACCGACATGAATTGAGACTGTGCCTCTTTTGCCGCTGAGCAATCCTGCAGTGCGTGATTCAGCGGTGACTTCGGCAAGTTGTTGAGCGGTGATTTGGCGACCGCGATGATCTGCGATTGCGACTTCACCGACACCGATTATTTCATCGATAAACATGATGTCTTTACTGATTGAATCAGTGAGTGTTTTTATAGGCAAATGATAAGAGCCTGTATGGCAAAAAGCATTTAGGCCTTCTTGTTTTAACCCTTTTGCTTTGGCAACCAAATCAGCATGTGTCCGGCTGATATCGTCAGTACCAAGCGCGCCAACAACAGTTGTTATACCATTTAAAGTTGCATCAGTGAGGTGCATTTCGGGTGTACGACTGGCAAATCCGGCTTCACCTCCACCACCAATGAAATGCACCAAAGCGTCAACAAACCCAGGCACTAGGATAAAACCATTACCGTCAACTAGATTGACGAGTGTGTCATGATGAAGTGTGATGCTTTCTTCGATGGCAATGATTTTTTCACCGCCGAAGAGCACGTCTTTTTTACCAAGGTAGCGTGGAGCATATACCTCAGCATCTTTTATAAGTGTAAGCATAATTTATTGATAATTAATGAGTTGAGCGAAAACCATGGCAAGTGTAGAAAGACCAAAAAGCACCAACATAAAGCGCCAAATGAACTTTGCCCAATCGCCCCAGGATAAGTTAACCACCCCTAAGCAGCCAATGAGACTCGCAGAGGTTGGAATGATGATATTGGTAAGACCGTCACCGAGTTGAAATGCGAGCACTGCCGTTTGCCTAGAAACGCCAACTAAGTCAGCCAAAGGCGCCATGATTGGCATAGTGATGGCCGCTTGTCCTGAGCCTGAAGAAACAAAAAAATTGAATACAGACTGGAAGACATACATAGACCAGGCAGCTATTACATCGGGTATATGTGATATCACACTGGCACAATGATATAGCAAGGTGTTAAGCATAGACGGTGAATTTAATTCACTGCCGCCAAGTAATAAAACCAGTCCTTTTGCTAAGCCAACCAGCATAGCAGCCGGTAATAATGCGGCACTACCGTGTTTAAATGCGTCAACTGACTCAGATATGCTTTGACGTTTACCAAGCTTGGCAATGATGGCCACAATTAAGCCTAAAACAAAGAATTGTGTAGCAAGCTCAGGAATGTAATAACCTTTTGCAGTAACGCCATAAATGACCCATATAATTACAGCTAAAAACGCAATGAGCAGTACTTTATCGACCGTACCGAGTTGAGTATGTGACTGTGGTGTTGAGCAGTCCACACTTTTACGAGATTTCTTGGCGTAGTGCATGGTAAACACCATGCCTACCACAATAAAAATAGCGGTTAATGCAACACGCAGCTCCGCACCTGAAAACACCTCAAGCCCAGCAATGCTTTGTGCGATAGCAATACTAAATGGATTCATCGGTGAGGTGGCAAAGCCAATTTGTGTGGCAACATAAGTGACTAACACGGTTACATACGCGTTATATCCAAGCTTTTGCATAATTGGGTAGAGCACAATACAAAACGCAATGGCTTCTTCCCCCATACCAAAAATGGCGCCACCTAGGCTAAAGGCAATAAATAAGCTGGGAATAAATAACCAATCAATTTTTTGTGTGTTATTTATTAGCGACATCACGCCATTATCGATGGCTTTGGTTTGCATAAGCACGCCAAATGCCCCGCCAGTGATTAAAATGAATGCGATAACGCCGATAGCCGCGCCATTTTTGTCACCACTGACTAGCCCTTCAAATAAGACGTTAAAGAAGCCGAGAGTCCCACCTTCGCCAAACAATGCCATCGGGGCAGGTGATGCAATTTGACTAAACTGCGACAGCATGACCGTATTTGTTTGCTCCGGCGTATTAAAAAAACCGGGGAGTACAAAAAAAGAGGCCAGATAACATAGTACGACCATCATCATTAAGATGACGAATGCATCTGGCATTTTATATTTTTGATGCATGTTAATTTAGAATGGGGTTTCCCCCATTCCTCCATTAGAACTTAGCTGATAAGCCAATTTGATAAGTCGTACCAAACGCATCGTGGTTAATTGAATCAAAGCCACGCTTTGAACCAAATACTGCTGGTGGTGCTTTATCAAATAAATTTTTGATACTGGCTCTAATAAACAGGTTTTCACTCAACTCCAGACCTGCATTGAGATCCATAACAGTCCAGCTATCTACTGTGTGTTGCTGTTGTGCATCGAGTAAGCCTAGTTCGTCAAGCTCATCAATTTCACGGCCTTTTAAACCTTCAATATCATCAAAGTAACTGTCAGTATAGTTGGCAGACAATGAGATGTAGTAGCTATCAGTATCTAATGTGACTGACAGGCGCCCGACATTTTCAGGGTATCTAAATGTGCCGACAAGAGATTCAATTTGATCTGATCCTGGCTTATTGCGGTCATATTCCAGATAGTGCGTCGCATCTAACGCCAGTTTTAAATCGGCAAAACCCAGTTCGAATCTGTGATCGAACTTAATATCTAACCCGCGAATATCCTGAGTGCCAGTATTTTCAAGTTGGATTACATGATCGCGATATAGCTGAAGTGATTGTGAACGTGGATCAAACTCTGAAATATAAGCACCTAATATTTCTGATAAGTTCGCGCCAGATTCATCAATTTTAAGCCCTGCATTATCGGTGACACTACAAACATCTTCACCATATGATATGCCCATTTGATTTTGCGGTACGATGCCACAGTGGCGAAGTGAGGCGTCTGAAATTGCGCGATCTAACACTGCAGTCATGTTGGTATCAATGACTTCTTTGTAATCAAACTGCCAATAATCGATCATCACTGTGGTCTGCCTAGAAGGACTCCATGCAAAGCCAATTGAAAGTGAATCAGACTCTTCAGCGTTTAAGTTTTCATTACCTAACTCTAAGCTGTTTACGCTGACAAGTGTGCCGTCACCTTCACAATATAGGTCAGCAATTGCTTGGTTTGTACCGCAATCAAAAGTTGAGGTAGTAGTACGAAGCTTGACACCTGCTTGCGTTAAAGACGGTGCTCTGAAAGACGTTGCCCAACCCGCGCGAAGTAAAATGGTGTCAGTTGGTCGATAACTGATACTGACTTTTGGGTTAAACGTTGAGCCAAAATCATCAAAGTGATCGTAACGCCCTGCTAATTGCATCTCGACTTGCTCAGTGAGTGGAACATAAAGCTCGGCAAAAGCACCATATTGCGTACGCTCTGCTTCAGCTATACTCGAGCCATAACCAAATACATCGACCAAATACTCGTTTTCAGCTTTTGCCACTGTATTTGTAGATGGAATATCGGAAAGCTCTTCTTTACGGGCTTCAAATCCAAATGAAGATTGCACATTAATATCACCGAGCGTAAATAACTCGCCCGAGAAAGTGAGATCTATACCATAGACTCTACTTTTGCCTTCGCGTGTTGGCATAGATTGTGTGAGTGCAAGAATTGCATCATTGTTTGCGTCTGCGACTAAGAATGGATTATAAAAATCAAGCAACTGACCGCTGTTACAGGTGACACCATTATCGCTGAGAGCACCAATCGAACCATCAGAGCATAGCTCGCCAGCCAATGCTGCATGGAATTGGTAACGGTTATACACGCCCTTTATTGCTTGCTGCTCTGAGCGAGACTCAGAGAACAGCACGCCCGATTGCCAATCCCACTCTCCAAATTGACCTTCAAGACTAGAAACTAGGCGGAAGTTTTTAGATTCTACCTCAATGGTTCTTGGGTCGTTAAATCGTGCATCAAACCGAAAACCCCATTGCTCTTGGCCTAAATAGGTATCGAATGGGTCGATATACAAAGCATCTAAAAGGGCGTTATTGCCTTGGGCATCATCAAAGATAAATAATGCATCCTCTTTCACCCAAGGACCTTCAGCATCATCAAGCTGGTTAATGGCCGCTGGCGTTGAATAGGCGGTTGATTTAGTGGTGCTGTAAAAAAACTCAGTGTTCCAGATTAGGTCACTAAATGCTTTATTAACCATAAAGCCTGCAGATAAGCTTTCAAATGGCGCGCTTAACACGTCATCTTGATTACCATAATAGGCGCAAATTTCTTCCCCATCTTCCGTCGTGACGAGCTCAGTCTTACAGCCTGGTGCGCCTATTTCATTGCCATCTTGGCTACTGTAATAATAAATGTTGGGTGTATTTTCGAGTTTAGGTAGGTAAGAGTAACTGTTAATCAGAGACGGGTTAGCTGTGTAATCACGATCTGAGGCATTAAACTGGTTTTTATCGAAGTAATCAGCAAACACTGTGAGATTGCCACCTTCAATTTCTCTACCCCATATCAGGTTTAGTTGTTTTTTGCTTTCATCGCTGTCTTCAAAACTATTTGAAAATGACACATCCAGTTCTGCACCGGTGAAGTCTTTTTTGAGAATGTAATTAATGACGCCAGCAACCGCATCTGCGCCATAAATCGCAGAGGCACCAGTTGCTAAAATTTCAACACGCTCAATGGCAGCCAGTGGAATGGCGTTCACATCGACAAAGTTTTGTGTGCCTGCTGCAAAAGAGCTTGGTGCAATTCTTCGTCCATTGATCAGTGTCAATGTGGCCGAAGGCCCCATACCACGTAAGCTGGCAGCTGCTTGACCAGCAGGCGTTGAGGTCGACGTACTGCCACTTTCACTGGTTGTGAAGGTGCCCGCACCACCTTTGAGTTGCGGTAAATCCTGTAAAAGCTCAATGACAGAGTTAGCGCCAGAGCGGCTAATGTCTTCTGAAGAGATAATGGTTACGGGTTGAGTACCTTCAAGGTCAACGCCTTTAATGCGAGAGCCTGTGACTTCAATACGTTCGACTTTTTCTAAACTTGCTTGTCCTGACTGTTTGGCATGAGTGTAGCCACTGCTCAGCAACGCAGCTGCAACACCAAAAAATAACTTGTTGTACATGTTTCACCTAACTTTTGGTTAGCTGCCGATGCAATTTGGGTAAACAGGAAGGAGTCTCACCATCCTCAAAAACATTTAACTGAATTAAGAGAGCAGGTAAAAAAAATCACTATCCTGAAAGTGGCATTAATCAGCAAAAGCTCGCAAGATGATCAAGGCCTTCGACAGCTAGAGTTTAATTATTATGATTTTATTGAGGTGGGTTGCATACCAATAGACAACGCCACGGTTTTGATACCGTGTGTCTACTCGTCGAACCACTCCGAAAGGTAGTGAGGTGAGTAGAAGTAGCAAACAAGCTGAAACGCTTTTTTATACATAGCTTCATCTCTTCATTTTTGACAATGCAAACTGGCCTGTGCTAGCTTGCTTCCTGCAATGTTCATAAAAGTTATATCACAGCTTTTTTTGTGATGACAAGTCTGATTTTTTAAATTTATGGAAAAGTCCGTATGAACTTTGCTCGTTTTCTATCCAGTATCAGTCTGGGCTATTTGTTACTTTTTAGCGCGTCATCTTTAGCGCAAACCCTTTATCTTATTGGCGGTTCGCTTAAAACTTGCTCAAGTCAAAGCTCTCAAAATTGTTCAAAAAAAGTCAATTTTGAAAGTGCTGCTAAGCGTCAACAATTATTTTTTGTTCATGACCTCACGCTCAATGCAGTGAATGAAAAATGGCCAACTCATAACACACAACATAAACATCGAACTAGAAAGCTGCTAAAAACAATCAAATCGAAGATGTTGTACTCAAAATCAGCGCTGATAGCTGCAATTAAGCAACAAGATAGCTACTTGTATAAGCGTTGGAGTAATGAAGAATATTACTTTGTTTTTGATATGTTAGAAGTACCTGTTTTGTATGAACAACGAAGAGCGAAAGAGCAGGTGTTAACGCAGTTTAATAATGAACCTGCCAGCACTGAAATCTTAAATGACATTGTAAAAACGCTAAAACAGCAAAATAATGCAAAATTACTCCTGAGTACGGCGTCTTCTCGTGACCCATACGAGTCAGCTGATTTCTATCAGGGTCTTTTTAGTGCATATGGTATAGAAGCAACCTGGTTTGCATTGACCCCAGCTTTAGCCAAAGCAATTAGTAATAACGATTGTGACAACCTAGATATTTACCGAAACAAACTGAATAACGTGTTTAATCGTGAATTGGTTTATCCCGACTTAACCGCGCAAGAGCTAGCTCTGTGTAAAAAAGGCATCGACAACCTTACTCAAAAAATTACAAGCGCTGGTGGCATGATGTTTAATGGCGGCGATCAGTCTCTGACAAAACAGGTCATGGTTGATAACGAAACAGGCAAGGCGTTTCCTTGGTTGAAAGCGATACAAAATCGGTCTGTTCTGATTGGAACCAGTGCAGGTACGGCAGTGCAGTCTGGTGGCCAAAATGCATCTGGACAAGTGCCTATGATTACCAATGGCACAAGCCTAAGTGCGCTTGAGTCGGGAGCATTTGCAAAAGCTCCGCCCAAGCAGAACTGTCAGCAACATGGCGGATGTGACATTTTACCCCATGATGCGTTGACATATGACAAACGAGGTGGGTTAGGCAGCTTTAATTTCGGTATTCTAGACACGCATTTTAGTGAAAGAGGTCGCACACCAAGGCTAGCGGTGTTATTAGCCGAAACTAACCAAAGGTGGGGTTTTGGAGTAGATGAAACCACAGCACTTAAAGTCGAAAAAGCAGTAAATAAATTCTCTGTGCTGGGCAAGCAAGGGGTAGTGCTACTTGAAAAGGTTTCAAAGTACTCATTTTTATATAATTTTTACCCGGCAAGTAGCGAATTCATGTTGAATCCAAATGTAGAAAATTTCGCAGAGATTAAAATAAATGGGCGAGTTGGGCATTCAGAAGATTTGATCTCTGACGCCTTGATAAAAGAAAGGCTTAAAGTATTTTGTACTGATGACATATCAAGTCTTGTTAATAAAGAGCAGGGTATAAAAAATAATGAGCTTATATTCAGAAAGCTTGAGCAAACTAGTTGTGAGTTATTGGGCCAAAGTATGAAAATCGAAAACTTGTTGATGAAAATAGATTCATTATCCAAGGCAAAGGATAATTAACGAAAAATAGGTGTTCACAACACTAAGAAAGCTGATAGATACTGGTTTCATTGGTCGCATCAAGTAATTTATCAAAGGTCTTGAGATCACCTAATAAATCTTTCTTTATGTCCCGCCAGGCAGGTTGGTGATGACCAAACTGCCTTATCCATCCTGATTGCTCTTCGTTGCTTGGTTCGTAAATAGCTGTGCCATATTTTGAGAGTCCTTTTATACATTCGGTATGAATGGCATTAAAATTATTAATGTGATGATCAAATGTCTTTTCAGCGGCAATGGTAACTACCTCTTTTAAAGAGGCTGGTAACTGCTTTAGCCAAGCTTGGCTGATAACGGTTACCCATGTATCTGGCACACTATCGATTTTTGTGACATGTTTTAAGTATTTTCTTAAGCCGCCAGGACCTGAATGAAGTCCAACTATACCTGGATCAAGCGCGTCTATAAGACCTAAGCGCACCATTTTGGCTGTTTTACCCCATGGTACTTCGACAATATTTGCCTGAGTCATTTTATAAAAATGAGTGAGCACTTTAGATGCGGGTACTCGTAATGTTACCCCCTTAAGGTCTTCTGGCATTATGACGCGTTTGTTTGAGCGTTTTATAGTCGTTAATGTGCGTGAACCGACAATATGATGTAAAAGAATTTGAAATTTACCCTGCTTTTTGATGGGGGTGAGTACTAGATCATGCCATTGTTTAGAGCTAATTAAATTTAAGTAAGCTTGGTTGTTACTAGCCCAAAAAGGGATATTTAAGATGTCAAGTAATGGCAAGGCACGAGATAAATTCGAAACTGAAATTAATGCAGCATCTATTCGTTTATGGCTAATTGCAGCCATTAACTCTGTACCGACACCAAGTTGGCCATTATCAAATAGAGATACGTATATTTTACCTTCAGACAATGACTCAATATGAAATTTTAGTTGCTGGTGAAGGTGTGGGGTCGTTCTGTACTGGCTGGTCTGATAAGGGGAAGCAAAATTGAGTATGTAATCAGCTCTTCTTAGTTTGTCTCGCTCTTCCATAAGATCGTATTCCATTTGAATAGTTCCAACTGGAAGACATAAAAGCGGAGCACAGTAATTTAGGGCACCAACACTCAATGCCCCTTTGATAAAAAAGCGTCTATTTATTCTCATCTTTTTAGTATAGCTGGAAATAAAAAGCTGGCCCGAAATGATACTAAGCAATGATTTTTTTATTAGTTAATCAATTATGCTTGTGACAGATTTGTAGCACTTTTATAATCACTTTTATCTAATAAAACATACTTAGTGCACAATATCACCTCTGAGTAGTATTCAATCATTTTGAGGAAATAAAACTGACGTTAACTTCGTTGAAAACTTATTATTTAGAACAACTAAATAGAAATTTTTCGCCAAGTTATCGACATGTTCCACCTGCCTTAAAGTAGATCATTTAATACAGAGGATGGTATAAGTGTTGAGTTTTAAATAAAAAAGAAGCGATATGCAACTATCTGGAACCTTATCACAACTCATTGAAGCCTTGCGCTGTTTACCCGGCATTGGCCCTAAATCGGCTCAGCGTATTGCTTTTCATCTGCTTGAAAGAGACAGAGAAGGCGGTAGCCAGTTAGGGCAAAGTCTAACTAAAGCGATGCAAGTTATCGGGCATTGCCAAACTTGTCGTACGTTTTGTGAAGAGCCAGAGTGTTCGCTATGTCAAAATATTAAACGCCAAGATAGTCGCTTATTATGTGTAGTTGAATCACCAACTGATGTACTTGCTATTGAGCAAACTGGTCAGTACACAGGCTTGTATTTTGTATTAATGGGGCATTTATCACCGTTAGATGGTATTGGTCCAAATGAAATTGGTTTAGATGTGCTAGAGCGCCGTTTATCAGATGGTAATATTGATGAGGTGATTCTCGCCACTAACCCAACCGTAGAAGGTGAAGCAACAGCACATTTTATCTCTGAGCTTTGTCAAAAATATGATGTACTTGCTTCTCGTATTGCTCATGGTATGCCTGTAGGTGGCGAGCTTGATTTAGTTGATGGTATGACGCTAATGCATGCGTTTTCAGGGCGAAAAGCCATTACTTAAAGTACACTCTGACCTCTTAAGCATTTATAAAAGCTAATCATATAACATGATTAGCTTTTTTATTTTTCACGAATAGTAATAAATACAGATGCTTTCTTCAATGCATTGATATCGTAAATGTAAATAAACCTTTGACAGGAAGTATCAGGTTAGGGACAATTTACTCACAAGAATAGTGTGTAACAGTCTATTTTTAGTCGTTTTCGATAGGGATATGGCACGTGGTAAATTTTGATGAGCAAACAAATTGCTTAAACTGTGGTGCAAAACTAACAACGCGTTTTTGTGGCGAATGTGGCCAAGAGAAAGCACGACGTATTACTTTCAAAGAGTTATTTAAAACAGCTCAAAGAGCAATATTCGAATTTGAGTCACCTTTTTTAAAAACATTTATCACCATGACAATTTCTCCAGGTAGAGTGTGTAGGGATTATATAGAAGGCAAGAGGGCCAGTTATTTCAATCCAATTAAATACGCTTTCTGGAGCATGACATTTTTTATCTTTATGACAGCGTTAACGGAGCAATCAATCGGTGAGTTGGCAACAAGTGCGTTCTCAAGCTCTATTACACCTGAAACTCAACGGTTTGGTGAGGCACTTACCCAGATTCTAGAAAGCTCAATGTGGTTCTTAACTTTTTTTTACGCAGCAATTTTTGCTATGTTATTAAGAGTTTTCTTTATAAAAGAAGGGGTTAAATTTACTGAATTTTATGTATTAGCAATGCTACCATCTGCACACGTAACCTGGTTTACTTCAATATTGGTTGCTACGAGTTGGTTAGATGCAAAAATTATAACCTCTGTTTCTATGTATATTTCAATCGTATTTAGCATTTATACTTATACGACGTTTTTCCATAAAAATAAAATAAAGGTATTTTTGAAGTCTTGCGCAGTTATGTTTTTAGGGCTCTTCATAGTGGGTTTTTTAGGTGCAATGCATACATATATTCAGATTGGTTACGAAGATGCAGCTAAACAGCATAAACTAGAACATGCAGAAAGTAAAAAGCAGGTTGAAACTAACAATCTCTAACCCTTTTCAAAGAGAGTAAAGCCAACACTTTGGCTTTACTCAGCTTCTTTATATTGAAATACCTCTTCAAGTGGTAAAGAGAAGACCTCAGCAATTTTGAAAGCCACTTCTAAACTTGGCGAGTATTTGTTGGCTTCAATGGCCATCACTGTTTGACGAGTCACTCCGATGGCTTCAGCAAGTTGTTTTTGAGTCATCTCATTGTTTAAAAATCGCAACGTTCTAATCGAATTAGTGATAACGCGATCAGTCATAAATCGCTCCTGTACGGCCTTTAATGAGTTGTACACCATAAAAAACAATTTCAGCTAATATAAAGGCGACTACCATAATATGTAGTGGTAAAAATGGCATACTGATTTTATCTGCAAAAAACGGGTTAGCTTCAATTTGATATTGAAAAATACCAATACCTAAACCTATTTGTAAGATCCAGGCTGAGTATTTGTAGCCGATTAAGTTGATCTGTTTTTCGCGTACATCCATGGGTTGCTCTAGCTCTTTGTCACTTGCAAGTGCTAAGAGAATGTAACTGGCGATCATCAAAATGATACTATAAATGATTACATTACCAAGTAGCCCAGATAACCAAGTTATATCACTCAATTGCTCATCACTTGCTAATAACACTGCGCGTAAATAATAAAATAAAAGGTACCCGCAAACGAGCAAATCAACGAGTAATGTCACTTCTCGAAAGCTACAGCTATCAAGCCATTCTTTAAACTTTTGTTGTCTAGTCATGTTTGTTCCTTTTGACTTAAGGTAAAGTATTTTTAACATGGTTAAAAATAAGTCAAAATGGATTTTAGGTCAAATATTTTTTACCTTAG
>CAYZOE010000086.1:0-20963 GCA_964479805.1 uncultured Pseudoalteromonas sp.
ATAGCCTCTGCTGTTTAGTTATTTGACAAACTAATTATGGCTCTGGCTTTAAGCTGACCCACGAAAATGCGGAGGCTAGTACCGTGTGGGAGTCATTATGTCTAGGTTTACTAGTTTGAATATAGTTATCAAAGGATTAAGAAGTGCAATCCTTACAGGTTGGGGGTTGTCTTTTGCATATTTGTGGTATTTAGCAGACTTTAATGTGCTTTTTTCTCACTTGCTTTACGCTTCAGTACTAGGTGGTCTAGTAAGTACATCTGCGTTAATCTTTTATATACTGCCTATACACCTTTGGTTGCGCCGTAACGAACTAGTTGGTTTACATTACTATTTAATGGTCGGCCTTGTTCCTTCTATTATATTTGTATTTATACCTTTTTTTACGGACGCAATGGGTAGGTTAATTATTGAATCAATAATAACCTATGCAGTTTTCGGTGTTACTTTAACAACAGTGTTCTGGTTTTCTGTATGTTATCGTAAACCTAACAAAACAAATTAAAAGAGCGGACAAAAAACAGGTGGCTTTGTTCGTACCTCACAAATTATAGCCGACTATTTTCTGCCGTTGATTTGCGGCGTTTGTTGCCTAGGAGAATTAGGTGTTTATCCGAAAATTTGAACAAGTAGATTATCCTGCTGTTAAAGCAATTTATCAGCAAGGAATAGATACAGGGAATGCTACATTTCAACTCACCGCTAAAAGCTGGGAGGAATGGAATAATTCAATGCATAGCCATTCTCGTATTGTTGCAGAAAAAAGTGATAGTATTCTAGGCTGGGCTGCACTTTCACCAATATCAAATCGCGAAGTATATTCAGGTATTGCGGAAGTTAGCGTTTATGTCTCAGCTTTGGCCCGAGGAAAAGGTATAGGACAAAAATTATTAGCACAGCTCGTACTGGAGTCTGAGAGAAATAATATATGGATGCTACAAGCAGCTATTTTCCCCGAAAACCAAGGAAGTATTAAGCTTCATCTAAATAATAACTTCCGTAAATTGGGTGTTCGTGAAAAATTAGGGAAAATGAATAATGTTTGGCGTGATGTTGTTCTTATGGAAAGGCGAAGTAAAACTGTAGGTGTATAAGGCAACTAACAAGCAAATTAATCAGGACAAGGAACTTGATCCGATAATGCACACATCTCCAAACGAGAAATGGGTGACAGATATCACGTATATTTAGCTAACTTTTAAGTGTCGTGAAAGCTGATGAGTTCAGTTGTTTTTTGACTAATTGCACATCATAGATGAATAAGCTCTAGCACAGAAGAAAGAGCAACAGACGTGTTGCTCTTTTCAAGTCAGTATGACCTCATTATTCTTGATTCATTTGCGTTAATTTATCGCCAATGGGGCCTGAGAAATTATAGCCATCATACTTATCCCAGTTAATTGACCACGTCATTACACCGCCAAAGTTCTTATATTGTTGATTGGGTACAATTGTTCCGCATCTTGTACCTTTTGTGATGCAGTCTAACGCATCGTAAATGTTTTGCGTAGGTGCTTGCCCTGAATTGGCTGAGCGAGGGCCAGAGGGTAAACCAATCGCGACTTGATCGTCTCTTAAAGGTTGAAAGCGCGTTCCATTAGCTAGATCAAACCCTTCAATCAGCATTTTCGCATGAGCAACCATCATATTCACAGTTCCCTCTTTGGCTGAGCCTGGCTCATATGGATTGGGTAAGCCACCATTGTTGTACAATTGAACATGCAATAAATCTAAGGTATCACGCAATTCGTCTATTAGTGGTATATATGCTCCCCAAATACCTGAATAAGCAATCATGCCACCATGCACATATGGATGTTCTGGCGCCATAGTTAAATACATATCACCACCAATATTTTGCTCTATTTGCTTTAATGCTCGCGGTAATCGAGTTTGTATTTGTGAGCCGTGAACAAGGTTAGAGCCACTTTCATAATCAACGTCTAGTCCATCGAAGCCCCATTCTTGAATTATGGCTGTTAAACTAGAAATAAAGTTCGCTTCATCCGCATCGGTGTTGAGGGTAATGGTCCCTTCTGCGCCCCCTAAACTCAGCACAATGATTTTCCCTTGCGCTTGAAGGCCTCTCATGTCTCGTTTAAATTGCACGGGATCAATCGGTGGGCAATCTGAACGAATGTCTTCTTGAAAGAGGTTAAACTCAACGGTGCCATCAGAATCTCGTTTATTATCAGCAAAAGCAATGTCTATAACATCCCAAGCGTTAGATATTTCATTGAGTGGGATAGGGCAACCTGCAGGGTTAACAAAGTTATGCCAATAACCAATTAACTTATGTTTTTTGCCAACTGGTGCATCGACTACCGAGACGCTTACTGCGTTACTGGTTGCTGTGTTGTTATTACTATCAGTTGCAATGGCTGCAATGCTGTATGAGCCACTCGCTCCCGGCGTGTAAGTAGCTTTATATGGTGCGCTTGTATCTGTTGCAACAATTTGTCCATTAACACTAAAACTCACTGATGATACTGAACCATCTAAAGCTGTGGCGTTTGCAGAAAGCGTGAGTGCTGAGCCGAGCGTAATTCTATCACCAGAAACTGGACTGGTTAATGAGGTAACTAAAGATTGATCTGTTACATTAATCAACACACTTACTTCGGTTGTATTGCCTTCATTATCGACTGCAATGGCCTGTAATTGTTTCTCACCTATTGTGTCAGGTGTCCATTGTGTTGCATAAGGGGGAGTCGATATCACAGCAACTTGTTGTTGGTCTACCAACAATGTAACCGAGTTAACACGGCCATCTTGATCATTTGCTGAAACACTAATATCGAGAGGATTTGCAAGCAGAGCGGTTGCATTGTCACTGGGAGAAGTAAAGACGACTTCAGGTGCAATGGCACAAACACCATTATCAAACCATGCATCTTCCCAATAGAGGCAAACTCCTGGTTCGTATGCCCAAGTTGAATTAGACGAACACCAGCCAGCAATTTTACAAGTGAACTTATGGTTTACGTTTTCAACAACATCACCCGCTTGGTATGTTGCACCAGGGTTAAATGATGGCACACCTGCACAGCCACCAGAGCTATTATTTTCAACATTTAGCGCAACACTCTGAGAAAATGAAGTTGCTTGCTCATTGTCTATGGCTTTAGCTTGAAAACGATGAACGCCTTCAGTTGCTTGCCAAGTCAAGTTATAAGGCGCTTCTGTAACGTTGCCTATTTCTACATTATCAACATAAAAACTAACCGATGAAATACTTCCGTCTATATCTGAAGCATCAGCACTCACGGTAACAAGGTCATTAACTTTCAACTGTGAATTTGATGAAGGGCTAGTGAGCGTGACAATCGGTGACGCATTTTGATCCGGGTCAATGACATTAATAACATGAGCCATCGACACTGTTTCACTGCCTTCATTGTCAATTGCTTTTGCTGTAACCGTATATTCACCTAATCCAGCTGTCCAATTGACTTGATATGGTGCAATTTTATCTATTGCCAAGCTTTGGCCATTCAAAAAGAATTCAACTTGAACGATCGTGCCATCAGCATCGGTCGCTTCCGCGCTGATGATAGCGCTGTCATTTTTACTCAAAGTTGCACCATTTAATGGTGAGATTAATGAGACTAACGGTGATTGATTGCCATTAGAACAAATACCTAAAGATGACCACTCTTGCCATGGTCCTGAATTATCGGCTGGGTTTTGATTTTGTGTCCACCAGTTGGCTTTATAAGCATTCTGTTGATAGACAACTTGTTGTCCTGATGTATAGGCAACACTTGGTTGCCAAGACGATAAGGAAGAACAATCAAATGCAAAACTTGTGATTGGGAGCAAAACCGAGCTTATAATCGCTGCGGTTAGTACTTTTCCTTTGTTAATTAACATGTAAAAACCCCTTTGTTGTTTTTTTTGTGCAAAATCTAACTTAGCAGTTAATGCTTGTTAATCAATTGTTATTTTGTTTTTGTTTATATCAGGGTGGTATAAAGAGTAAGACTCTGTGTTAAGCCCTATCAAAGAGTTTTATGTGTTTGACGACTAGCTTAGTGCATTAATTGTTATATTTATTAGAGTGTTACGGTAATGCTGATAGAGGAGAGTTAGATAATAAGATTACATAAAACCAATTGAAACAATATAAGTGAAATTTATTCACTTTTTTATTTTTTGGTTAAATAACGGCGCTTTCCAAATCTAGCAATGCGATTTTTGCTTTGTTACAGAAGGTAATGAGAGTGGCTGTATTAATCAATGCCCACGTCTTAATGCCATTAAAGCTAAATCAGATATTACAATTTTACCTAAACATATGGCGCTTATATTTAGGTAATAGTTTCAAGTTTTAAGCTTTTCAAAACTAAATTATAAAATAATTTTGTAGTAATCCCTGTTACTGGATTTTAAATAGAAATTCAATTTTCATTTGATATGTTAAAGATTAAATGTTAATAATCTGACGCTGATATCATAAAAATGTAATATTTAACTTGTTTTTAATTAAATATTATCAATTTCACCTCTCATGGTTTTTAATTGAATGCTCATTACTATATTTTCAAATATTTATAAAATCTATGATTGTAAATATTTTATTTTCAATGAAATAATTATAAAATGCTCTGGCAGCTTATGGTGCTCTAAAAATTAATTTAAAGTATCTGGTTGGATAAAATATTATTATAACTTAATCATTAAAGGAGATTATAATGATCAAGCATACACTATGGCTTTCAATGTTTGCATGTTCAAGTGCGATTGCGGTTAACGAGTACTCTGAAATTTCTGCAAATGATGCTTGGAATACGGTAAGTCATACAAATGGAAATCAATTATTTACCAGTGTACCCACCGACAAAGATACCGATGCTGGTGTAATTTCGTTAAAGGTTATTGATGGTAACTCAGAAATAAAATTTCAAGAATGGCCGTATCTTGATGGTGTTCATGGAGCCGAGGCGTTGGCGATTCTTTCTCTACCTTCTGGCCGACAAACACTATCCGATGGCACAATTATAGAGGTTGGCACTTTTGAACTAGGAAAGGGCGAACAAAGAATTAGCTTCTTGGAGAAATTTGAACACACGCCTCACATTTTTTTATCCGGTCAGTCAAATAATAACCAACAAGCTTATGTCACCAGAGTGCATGGCGTATCTCAACATGGTTTTGTCGCCTTCAAACAAGGTGAAGAAAAATCGTCAAAGTTAAATGAAAAAGAGAAAGTTGCGTATATCGCAATATATGCTTCTAATAATACTGGTAATTTCGATGGTCAGAACTTTATTCTTGATCAAGTGAAGATTGATCACTCGAAGCCAACTGAGCAAACATACGGCATTTATCTTCAAGAAGAAAAGTCTAAAGATAATGAGTTGTCTCATATTGTTGAGCACGTCAATATCATGAAATTTAACCAGTATATCTTTGCCCAAGATGTAACCTCATATGGAAGGGATACAGTGGCTCCAAGATTAGCTGACGATTTTGCTCAAACTCCAACAGGAAGTTCTTGTTCTGAGATTAAAGAGCAAAACCCTTTAGCCAATAGCGGCTACTACACCATCACTCCTGCTAATTCGGCTGCTATTGATGTTTATTGTAATATGGATAAAGAATCGGGTGGCTGGACTTTATTTGCAAGACATAACATTTCATTAAGCTCTGTTAAGGCTGTAGATGCAGTAAAACATGATGATTGGGGTGTAATGAATGATACGGATTGGCAAGCTGTTAGAGATAACATGCAATATGGCCTTATGTTTGTTGATAGTAGCGGAAAAGTTGGTATTGTTGAGAAAAGTGCTTTATTGAACGCATCATGTATTTCACTACCTGAAACAGATTCATTGGCAAATAACCCTGCACCTTATGGTCGAATTTGGCACACTGAAACATCAGGGTGTAGTGGCTCAGGTGGCGATTACAGTGAAGCAATCATAAATGTTGGTTGGTCACATGTTTATAACTTCACAGGTGTATTTTCGAAGTGGCAGTTTAGTGGCGGTTACACATCAAGCATTGTTGAATACTATATTAAGTAACTTTTGGTAGAGTAATTAAAGTTCTGCATAATGAAAAGTCAAGTCAAAATGTGTCTTGGCTTTTTTATCTTAATATATAAATAATATATTTTTAACCTCCTAATTAATTGATTAAATAAAAATCTAAAAAATTACAAATATGTAAAATTCTTAGGCTTTAAATTTTATTATTTTGTCTACAGTATCGTTAAATATTAAATGCTGTTTAGTAGCTTTATAAAATTTACCATGACATAACTAACTTTAATTAGACCCACTCAAAGCCTCACATTGTACAACTCAGTAAATAAACTTATCGCGTTCAATATATTCGTTTATCTATTTATAAACCAAAAGAGAAAAGTTTAAACGATCTAAACGATTTTCAGTATTTTTGCCACTTATGGTAATTTAATCACTGAGTAAATCAGAACGTGTACTGAGAATCGGGCTTTTAGATTGAGACGATAGGTTTGGAATATGAAAATGCCAAAAATACATCCATAAAACGAAGTGAACAGTTGCACTGGAGTATTTAGATTCGAACTGACGAATGAGCTTTTTAATAGCGGTTTTAGCAGAAGATATATGGCCAAAGTGAATGGGTTTTGCCTCTCTATTGTCTTCAATGTAGGCTACATCCACAAACTCTTTATGAGTATTTAAGCCAATGAAAAGTATGTTATGTAAAGTCATGCTAGCCTCTGCTATTAAGTTATTTGACAAACTAATTATGGCTCTGGCTTTGAGCTGACCCACGGAAATGTGGAGGCTAGCACCGTGTGGGAGTAATTATGTCTATGTATAAATCAACTATTTTAACAAAGTTGACTATTAGCTACTTTTCAATATTGATATTACTAAATATATTTAAGCTGTTTCAATGCTTTACTGATGACGCTTTTAGCTCTACTGGAAATATTATCTTTGGCATATTTTTCATTTCTTTAATAGTTATATTCTCTCTTGCTGGATATTCGATAGCGACCAATAAAACATGGAGGAATAAATATGTAACTTATTGCCTAGCTTTCATTTCGCTTACCTTTTTCCTTTCTGTTTTATCGAATATTTATATACTTCACGGAGTTGGTCTTGTTCCAACATTTTCTAACTTCGTTGAGTTATCTTTGTTTAACCTTGAATTTTAGGGTTTAGTATTCGATTTTTCATTTATAGTACAATTAAGCATTTTTCTTATAACGTTAACAATGTTATTTAATTGGCGTAAAGTTTAAACATAACAAGCGTATTAAGCATGGGATTGCTAACATTTTGCTCGGTTCCTCTCCGCTTCACATTTTAGCAAACTATTATCAGCCCTTTATGCAAGCTACATGGACTCCCCCGATTGTCAACGAATTCACCTTTGATAATTAGATATAAGACTGCACCTCTACATTCGGCCTATTGATTGAGTGTTAAACTCGGACCTAGATGAGTATTCGCTAGGAAGAGTGCCTTATTCGTTAGACGAGCTTTTTAAGCTCACTCGCCATAAACAGGCTATGGCTTCCTCGGTCTGACCTAATTGTCATCGATGCCTTCGCAAGACTCGGGTAAAACAGATAAACCTTCTAAACTAAATAAATCGTGTTACTTCATAATGGTTGCTTTAATAAATGGCGCTTAGTCATTTAGACTAATTAATGACCTTGTAATCTTCTTGTTTAATCATCAGCGTCCAAATAAGTCTGGCGTTTCTTGCTGCTAATGCGACAGCGGCTTTGAGATATCCACGACGAGCGATGAGCTCACGTATCCAACAACTGACTTTGTCTTCTTTTTCTCTTAGGTTTGCCATAACAGCTCTTGCCCCATGAACGAGGCACATTCGGAGATATTTATCACCACGCTTAGTAATTCTTCCGAGTCGAATTTTACCACCGGTGGTGAACTGGCGAGGTACTAACCCTAACCACGCGCAGAACTGGCGGCTATTTTTGAACAATCGAGGGTCAGGCACATTGGCTGTAACAGCTTTTTACGTGACAATGTTTTTCTAAGAACAAACTTTCCATAAGCATTCATACCAACAAGAGAGCATGAATTTTTTGCTAAATCAATACCAAGTGTTTTAATGTTATTCATGATGGATTCTTCTTATTTGAGTGTCGCACTTTAAACATGGCACAAGTGCCTAGAAAGGGGGAGTCCATCTCATTCATAAGTTGCTTATGGAGAACATATTGAACACTAGAGTTATTGAGGTAGTTGATTACGATTCAAATTGGCAGAAAGCTTTTGAAACTGAAAAAATACTGCTTACTAAAGCGATCGGTGTTAACGCTATTAAGGTTGAGCATATAGGTAGCACATCAGTTTTAGGTTTAGCTGCAAAGCCTGTTATTGATATTTTAGTTGAAGTTTGAAGCTTTAAAGAATTAGATGCTGCTAATACAAAGCTTGAAGCACTTGGATATAAGGTTAAAGGTGAAAATGGTATTTCTGGTCGCCGTTATTTTCAAAAAGGTGGTAACCAGCGCAGCCATCAAGTTCGTGCTTTTCAAACAAATGACACCAATCTAGTTCGGCACATAGCGTTTAAAGAGTATCTAATTGCTCACCCAGAAATTGCCACGGAGTATAGTTTTGTAAAAAAAATGCCATTTTAAAGTGTAAAAATGATATTAATATCTATGTGGCACTAAAAAACAACTTCATCAAGAAGCAAGAAAAATTAGCTGTAGAGTGGTTCGGCAGTTAACCAGTGATTAAAAGGGACATAAAACGCTTAGTTTGCGCTCCATCGTATCTAATTTTAGCTAAGCATTTATACTCATTAGTAATGCGTTATTTCTTTATGAGACACCTTTTTATAATTTTACTAATCTACTTTGCTGATAAGTCATTTTCTTTGTCAGAAAAGTGAAATAGTTATCTAGAAGCCGGTTGCTAATCTCGAGTGGGCTTCTCCTGATATCGACGATGAAATTAATGCTTTGGTTTTCACATAATGTAAATTAGATAAAAAACTTGATCTGGCCGCGATTGCTACGAGGCAGTTGACTATAAGAGTGTGGTGCTTAGAGTCTTTACAGCGTTCTTTCTTGTTATCGGTCTCTCAATAGAAGAGCCTCTCCTTGATCGAACTACCGTAAAAGAGGTTTTAGTTATTGCTAAAGCCTAAATTTCACCTTACCCTAAATCGGTAAAAAATAATAATTAAAACGTTTATCTTATCAGTGCTTGGCATTTAAGAGAGAGGCTAGTGAAAATGAACACTTTATTTAACATAGAAAAACTCGACATAGTTATTGCTCTTTTATTAATTATTATCCTCACTAGCTTTCTTAAATTCATTTTTAATATAATGCAGCGGAACCTATCTGGCGCAAGCCAAGCACAAACAATCAATATGTTGATAGATAAAGGTTATTATGATGTGGCGATGCGTAAATGCGAAAGTTTCATCAGTAAAAGGCCGTGTGATGCCAATCTTCTCTGGTTGAGAGCCACTTTGTACTTTAAGTTAGATCAAAAGGATAAGGCTATGTCTGAATTTCTTAATTTGATAATAACCGAGCCTCTATGGAGAGAAGATGCTCAAAAGTATATAGATGCAATGAACAATGAAGTTCAACGTTAAATTAAGGGTTTTTATTATTTCAACCTATAAAAATCATAAGCCAATACATAACTTGAACTTTAAAATATAGATTCTAATCAAACAGTTCTTAAAGGCGGCCTAGATGGTTAAAGATACTGAAAGCTTGACTAATTTCGGATTTGTAGATTTAGCCTTAGTGTTGATTTTTTCTTTGCTGATCTTACAACCAAAAGTAACCGAGTCAGCAATCAATCTTAAAGTGGGTCAAGTTGAGTCATTATCATATTGGGGTAAGAGACATACTTCTGCGATTAAAATAGAACTAACATCTGATGGGTTTATCTATTTTAAAGGAGAGAAAGCCCGTATTCAGCTAAATGATATTATTACTATTCAAAACTATATTGATAATCGGTTGGCAGAATACCCAACCGATAGAGTTTGGATGTTTGTAAGTGATAATATTGAAATGAAATATGTGATGCAAATTTCAAATTTATTTAACAAGTTTGGCATTCATCGTATTGCTGTCACCAGTTTATAAATCATTGAACAGGGAGAGTATGGAGTGGTGAGCTTACTTCTTAATGAAAAGTTAGTTCTATTCTTGTTCTGTTTTATTAATTTTATTTTATTGCTAAAAGTAGATGTCTTTGACAACAGAATTAAAAGTTAATTTGTTTTTGTTCAATTGATCTATGACTCGTCAAATGAAAATCTGTAAGGGTGTTATTCTACTTTTGAATAGTCACCAGGCATTTTGCATGCGTTATTTCATCTCATTGTATCACTACGGTTGAAAAAATTAATGTGCGTGTCTAGTGATATCAATGCATAAAAAAAAGCTCCTTAAATGGAGCTTTTGTTTTATATGATGAGGTTTACTCAGCTAAGCCTAACACCTCGAGTCTTTGTTTAGCCAGTAAATATCTTGCTCTAACATCTTCGATTTGTTCTTGAGTCAGTTTCTTTCCAAGTGTGCGCAAACCGCCTTCAGCATCGTTATGGTGAACACCAAATGCAAACTTTAAATACTCTAAAAGTAATGGTTGCGCGTCTAGGTATGAGATAGAGTTCATTGCTTGAGAAATTTTGTTAGCTTCTGCCCATTGCCCATTATTTACATACTCTTGCATCGTAACGCTTGCTTTAGGGAAGATACAACCGACACCAGTAATGCCGCCGCATGCACCTGCCAGACCTGCGTGAACAGTAACAGTATCGACGCCAGCTAATACTTTTAATTCTCTGTTTTCTAACATTAACGTTTCTATAACTGATACGTCAGTGGTTGAGATTTTAAGCGCTGCTACTTCTGATAAAGCTGCAAGTTTCATAAGTAATGAAGTTGAAAGTGCATGATAGCCAGCAGCATCTGGATTATTATATGGCATGATCGATACACCAGCTTCTTTTGCAGCAGACGCTGATAACGCGTAGTAGTCATACATTTCATCTTCTGATGGTGTAACATCTGTTTTTGGCGGCATCACCATGACAGTATCAACGCCAACTTTTGCTAATTCTTTAACGATTTCGGCTAATTCTTCTTTTGTTTCTGCTGCAGCACCACTAATTAAAGGTACATTAAACTCTTTGGCTACTTCTGAAAGTGAAGCAAGTAAAGATAAGCGTTGTTCATTGGTTAAATAACTGTTTTCGCCAAGTGTACCTGAGCCTACTAGACCACCCATGCGAGTTCCTGCTTTGCCTTCAACTTTTAAAATATCTGCCGCATATTTTTGTGTTGCGGCTAGATCAATTTCTAAAGCGCCAGACTCAGACTCTTTTAACCATGTAAAAACGGCTGGCATAACCGTATAACGCCAATCTGTACTGTTTGTTTGCATCGTAATACCTTAAAGAATAAAAAACGTATCATAAATAATATCGTATAAAATATACAATATTATTGTAGCACCTAAATTGAAATCAGCAAAGCATGAGTTTTGAGTTGGCTTGTACTCTTCATTCTTTATATGAAGCGTACCTTATAGAATGTGATACGAACGGATTTATATAAAGAATACATGCAAAAGCAATAAGTTAGACATTATTTTTTTGCAAGAAAGCTTTTATAAATATCCAATATTAGGTACTTTATTAAGAGTAACGTTAAATATCATTATTTAATTCAGACGCATACAAACCACTTTCATTTTTAAGTTTTAGACTGAGTTGTAATAAATACCTTAAGGAAAAAAGATGAATACTTTAATATTTGCATCAGGGATCTTGGCGCTCTTCACGGTATTAGTTCATGTAATTGCAGGTAAAATTAATTAGAATCATCATTATGAATGCTGTCTCACGTCCGTTTAGCAAAATGCAAACCAGTGCACTTTTTTTTGTGTTCTTGATTACATTTGTGCCATTTTTATTAATTCCCTTAGGACCATATTCACTTTTATATGCTGTTTTTTTAGTTTTCATGTCCCCGATACTCGAATCCGTGTTGCTCACACCCTTGTATAGTTGTATTGGCAGGTTTAAATACCTTTCTCCATTATTAATATATACAGAGTCAAATTCTGAACTTCATTTACATGTTGCCTCTATCTATGACTACTTAATCAATATAGAGCGACACGAATATGGACATAAAGCGCAACTTAAAGTTTTAAAAGGGATTCTCGATGGGTTAAATGAGTTATGTAAACGCACTGAGCAGGGCGAGCTAGAACCTGAAAGAGCAATATTTGCAACATCGTATTTTTTTAACGCTAAAAGTGCCCAGAAATTAGGATTTAAAGAAGTTGAAGCGAATGATTTAGAAGTGTTTAATTTATACCTCTCATATTTTTCATTAGCTATCCGACTCAGCATGACTAAAGGTAAAACAGAATGTCCTAAACTAAGTGAAATAAAAAAGATCAGAACGACTTTAGGTGAATTGCTACAACACAAAAGTGCTATCGAAAGAATGCTTAGGCATGTCGAAATTCGTCTCAACAGATTCAATGAAGCTCATCTCTAATGTCAAAAATTGAAATACGACGCTTTTTAAAAGATATTTGTAAACACTTTCCTGAAGCTACTCCTTTAATGGAACAGCATGAAAAATGGGCTTATAGCTATCGACTTGAAGCTTTTTCTGAGTTGATCAAGCATGCCTTCAATTCAGGCGATATCGACAAAACAGTCTCTTATTTGAACTATATGAGTAATAAATTTGAGTCGGCTTCAAATATCGAAGCTGTGTATATAGATGTTTATTATGTTGAGCATTTATTTTTTTCTTGTACTGCTGAAGCCATTGATTTTGGCTGGCCATTGGTCCCTAAAAATTTACAGCAGCTGTACATAAACTTTCATGGTGGCGCACCAAATAAAAAACTTTAAATTGATTAAATATTGATTGTTTTTAAAGGTTTTTTATATACGATAGCCAATTCGAGATTAACTCATTTTTAAAAGAGGAATTGATGAGTAAAACTAAAAAATATCAACACGACCATCATCGTGGTGAGATAAAAGATAATGCGATTAAGGCGCTTGTCACAAGCGTGTTGTTTAAGAGTAAAGTCGAAAAGCCTAAAAAAGGTAAGGGCAGTTATCAACGTAGCAATAAACATAAAGGCCGAGAGCCTTACCTTAAGGCAGCCTAAGCTTTAAGATAAGGTTTTTGTTATATAGACAAGGATATTCTATGTTTATTGTGTCTTTGAGTTACTGTGCACTGCTTAGCGTCATTGATAAATTTGTTCCTGAGCTTAAAGCGTTTCTAGAGATACATTATGTCAACGGCAACTTCATTTTGTCAGGCCTTAAGAACCCAAGAGTAGGTGGTTTGAACATTTCTACAATTAAAGATAAAAAGCAGTTAGACGAGGTGATTGCACAAGGCCCATTTTTTATTGAAGCACTAGCGGATCATGAAATTACAGAAATTGAACCGACAATGGCTGCGCAGCCATTGGCGTTTCTTATCCAAGATTAATTTGATTTTTATATGCGTATTTAAATCATTTTAACTTTAGGTAATTATTCAACTAGGAGCAATTCTACTACTTCCTTGTTGGCAACTTGCCTTTTTGTCACTAACAGTTTGTTGTTCTTTATATCCGAGATGTTGTCGGTATTCTTACCAAGTGTCGTAATTTTTTCAAAATCTTTAGTTTGTATATCATAACGCCAAACTTGATTTTGGTTGTTTATGCCATAAATTTTATTATCTTTATTAAAGAATCGTTTGTTATCACCGCCTAACATATCCAGTGTAGGGATAGGTTGATACTCTATCGCGCTAGAAATCCAAAATTTATCCATATGATCGGTGAATACAATTTTGCTAGAGTCTGTTTTTGTTGCCCAGTTAACACGCTTGTCTGTCAGTTTTTGCACTACGCCTGAAATTAAATCTACTTGAGCCAGTTTCTTAACTCCATTGAACTGTGCAAATACCAATGCAGAGTTTTCATTATCGTCCCAGTGTAACAAAGCAAGTATGGGTAAACTTGTTTTTATAGATGTTTGTACTTTATCTAAAGAAACATTAAATAACGTACTATTTGCGCTCATTAATATATTTTTACCATCGCTAGACCATTTAATACCAGTGACATAGCTGTCTGTTGGTAAATGACTAAGTTGCGTGGTCGTACTTCGATTTGTTACCCATACTTGTTCGTCACGCGAGCGTTCGGATACAAAGGCAACATAATTGCCGTTTGGTTGATAAGTTGCACTATTTTCAGCTGTATTTGACCTAGAAATAACACTAGATGGACCATCGTTTAAGTCGACTGAAATGATATCGCTATCATATACCCCTTTTATAACCAGGCCTCTTTCACCATCAGGATGAAACATTGGACTCGAGAAAGGCTCGTCTACTGGAATACTGATATTCTGTACTTCGCCTTCAAATGTCATTGAAAACAATTGTCTCCCTGTACTAAAAATTAATGTATTTTCAATAGGTGAAAAGTTAGGACGAATAAAACGATAACCTGAAATTTCTGACGGTAAGTCAATAGGGTGGCTAGAAATCAGCTCGCCATTAGGTTTGATCATATCTATATAGTATTGACTATCTTCTTTAATACTCGTGACTGCAAGTAAATTATAGCTTGGCGAATAGTCGTAGTGATAAACAAAGCCATCATGGATCACTTTACTTTGACTTTTATTATTTTCAAAACTCACCAGTTGCCAACGTTCAGTGTGTCTTTGCATAAGGGCGATATTGTCATTGTTCATCCAATAGGGTCGTCTAATCTCAGAGTTTTTACACTCTAGGATTAAATCCATTTCTTGCGGTTCGTTTAACGCTTTTTCGAAATCTAGACTCATAAGTTGATAGCATTTTTTCTGAGTTATAGGCTCACCACAGTCAACGGTTCGGATAACAATAATTCTCGTCCCGTCTTTTGAGAAGCGTTGTTGTCCATAGATATCCATGTTTTTACTGAGTTTATATTCTTGCTGTGTCTCTAGGTTTTTCGCCCAAATATCGTTAATACATTCTTCCTCTGAGTAACGATGAAAAATTATGTACTTACCATCTGGCGAATAAATACTGGCTAATTCTTTACCGTCTGTTGCGGTGAGGGCTCGGATCTGCCCTATTGCAAAGGGTTTTGATGGTTGTGCAGTAAAGTAATAACCACTTATTAGTAAAAGGAGCAATAACATAAATACAGACAAAACGAGCGTATTGCTCATCAATGGCTTATTAGAATTTTCTTCAGAACTATCGCTTTGATCAACTTTATCAATATGACCTAAAGATGTGTCTTCAGGTTCTTGTTTTTGGAAGTGTATAGCATGCTCTTCTTTGGTGAGCCAATGTACGTTCTGCTCTAAGCAGTAACCCTGTTTTGCATGGGTTTTAATATAAGTTTGCTCTTTACCATCATCACCTAATGCTTTTCTGAGCTGGGCGATACTGCGTTGTAATGTGTTAGGTGAAACAACAGTGCCTTGCCATATGTTATCTAACAACTCGTCCTGACTAATCACTTTGCCTTGATTCTTGGCTAAATAAGTCAGTACAGCAAGGGCTTTTGGCGGAATAATTTGAGGCTCTTTATTTTGCGTAATTTGATTACGAGAGAGGTCGATAATAAAATCGCCAATTTTATATTGTTCTGCCATGCCAGCTCAAAGTGATAATAAGAATTAAGTTACTTATTAATAGAGTACCTCTGGGACTTATAAAAGGCAATTTCCTAACCAGTTGATTTGTATGCTTTTAAAAAGTATCAGATAAACGTCAGTAGAAAATCATTGTCAGTTCATGTGTTTTTAACTGTTTTTAATAGCTTTGCTTTGCAACTGACTGAGGGAGGCTATATGAGTCTTAAATTAAAGTTAAGCTTCACACTATTTTTCTCTATGAGCATTTTATCTAGTAATGTGGTTTCAGATGAACTCGATAAAAATATTCCATTTGTAAGTAAAGCCGAGCAAACTATGTCATTCTGGGATTTGCCATATCTAGAAAATGCATATATCAGCACTACACCTGATAACAGATCGGATGGATTAGAGGTAGGTGATTTATCTAGAATTACTAGAAAAAACATTAAATCATTAAATTATCAAAAGACATTCAATCAGGTAAGTATGGCTTGTATGATAGTTTGTTAATCAGTCATAAAATAGATTGATTTATGAATCTTATTATCGCCGTTCAAGAGTAGATTTACCAACGGGGCAAGCCTCTGCGACAAAAACGCTCACCAGTCTTATTGTTGGTATCGCTATTCAAAAGGGGCATCTAACATTAGACGATTTACATAAACCAATATTGAGCTTTTTTGATAACTTAGATTCAAGTAAGTTTGTTTCTGGCATCGAAAAAATTACGCTTCACAAAGCTTTAACTATGAGAGGCGGGATTAAAATTGATCAAGAAATAATTAAAGAGCTTGAAAAGCAGCCAGATTTACTGAAAGGACAAAATTATATCCAAGCGCTTTTTGTAAACTCTAAACCGATTACTAATGCCTCTCAAGAATTTGCTTACGGTAACTTTAACGATATGCTGGTAATGCATGTGCTGGAAAAAGTGCTTCCAGAAGGTGCAGAACAATTTATTAAGAAAGAACTGTTAGAAAAGTTAGGGATTAATAAGTACGAGTGGAAGAACTCAATCAGTAGAGTGCCTGAGGCTGGGTGGCGTGTTAGTTTTACATCAAGAGATATGCTGAAGTGGGGAAGCCTTCTACTCAATAATGGTCAGTGGGAAGGGAAACAGCTTATATCTAAAGCGTATTTAGATAAAGCGACCTCTGCCATTGTAGATCCCCATGATACTTGGATCCCAGAAACCTTTATGTATGGCTATTTTATTTACCAGACCGATATTGTAGTGGACGATAAACAGTTTAAAGTCAACTTTGCATGGGGCGGTGGTGGTCAATATGTTATTTCTGTAAAAGACCTTAATTTGGTTGTTGTGATAAAGGGTCATGATCGAGAAAATAGAATATTAGAGGTTGCCTTGAACACGGTTTTACCCGCATTTTTATGAACTAGCAAAGTATGGGGCTGTCTCTAAACTGCCTCATACTGCAAAGGTTAAATTTTCTACGGCAAGAGGCAGTTTAAACAAATCAATTTAAGATAATCATTATATTATCTCATCTACTATTCACACGTCCTCTAATTATGTACTCTTACTGCGATTTATTATTGGAGGACATTCGCGATGATGCGAACGATTGTTTCAGTCAGCTTAGGACTGGCTTTTAGTGTTGGTGCTTTTGCCAACGAGATAATGACACCTGAAAAGTTGTGGGAAGTAAAAAGAGTCAGTGCCTTAGGCCTTAATAAAGACAAAACCCACGTCATTTATAAAGTTACAACACCAAGCGTTAAAAACAACAGCTTTGATAGCAAAGTTTACCAAGTTTCTCTAAATGGTGGCGATGCACAACTATTAGACAACTACCAAGGTGTTGTGATCGACAAAAGCCTTTCGCCTGATGGCACGAAAAAACTTTTTCACAAAAAGGTACATCTTGAAGATGTACTAGCGACAGATCGTTACAAAGAGCTAGGCAAAGCCAATGCGTATGTTTTCGACGATTTAAATTACCGTCATTGGGATACATGGAAAAACGGTGAGTATAAGCATGTGTTCTATCAAGATCTTAAGACAGAAGAAAAAGTTGACATCATGGAGGGCATGCCATTTGATAGCCCAACATCGCCGTTTGGTGGTGTCGCAGATTATACATGGGGGCCAAAAGGTGAAAACATATACTATGTCAGTAAAAAGCTTTCAGGCACTGCGTATGTAAAAAGCACTAATACAGATATTTATCGTTATAACCTGAAAAGTAAAAAAACGACCAATATCACGAAAAGTAACTTAGGTTACGATAAGTACCCGGCGTTCTCTGCAAAAGGCCACTTGGCTTGGCTACAGATGGATGAAGCAGGTAACGAAGCTGATAAAAACGATATTATCGTTAAGGTTAAAAATCGTGAGCTTAACTTAACTGAGCATTGGGATGGCACAGTTAATAGCTTTAAGTGGAGTCACGATGGTAAAAGCATTTACTTTATTGCACCAATCGATGGTACGGTTCAACTTTTCCAGGTTGCCGTAAATACAAAAGGTAAATCAAAGCCAAAAATTAAACAGTTAACAAAAGGTCAGTTTGACGTAAATGGCATTGTTGCAGTGCTAAAAGACAAGCTCGTCGTTACACGCAATAGCATGAATGCTGCGCGTGAGATTTATCGTTTTAACCTGCGCAGCAAAAAGCTGACAGCTCTAACCAAAGAGAACGATGCCTTGTATGCTGGCCTTGATTTACCAAACGTTGAAAAACGTATGGTTAAAACAACAGATGGAAAAGACATGCTAACTTGGGTGATTTATCCGCCGAACTTTGATAAGAAGAAGAAATATCCAACGCTTCTTTATTTACAAGGAGGCCCTCAATCAGCTCTTTCACAGTTCTATTCTTTCCGCTGGAATTTCCAAATAATGGCTTCTCAGGGCTATATTGTTGTTGCACCTAACCGTCGTGGTATGCCAGGTCATGGTGAGCAATGGAACAGAGACATCAGTAACGATTGGGGCGGTCAGGTAATGCAAGATTACCTTGCTGCAATTGATGATGTTGCAAAAGAGACTTACGTTGATAAATCTCGAATTGGTGCTGTAGGTGCGAGTTACGGTGGTTACTCTACGTTTTATTTAGCGGGCAACCATGATGGCCGATTCAAAACCTTTATTGCACATTGTGGTATTTTCGATTTGCGCAGCATGTACGGTACAACTGAAGAGCTGTTCTTCGTTAATAACGAGCTTGGCGGTGCTTATTGGGAAAATAACGCATCTACAAACAAAGCATATGGTCAATTTAACCCAATTAATCACATTGATAAGTGGGATGCGCCGATGTTTGTTATTCACGGAGCAAAAGATTACCGTGTACCACTTGAGCAAGGTATTGCCGCTTTCCAAGCTGCTAAGTTACGTGGCTTGAAAAGTCGCTTCTTATTATTCCCAGAAGAAAACCATTGGGTACTGACACCGCAAAACGGCATTGTTTGGCAGCGTGAGTTCTTTAAATGGTTAGAAGAAACGTTGTAAAAAACACAACTTCATAGTACCTTTCACAGGAATTTTCTAGCCAGGATATTTATGTATTCTGGCTTTTTTATATAAATACAAAGGAGAACTTGTGAAAAAGGTTTTGTTATCTGCGGCTGTGATCATGTTATCTGGGTGCGCTCAAAATATTTATCTTCAGCCTATGGTTGATGGTCCTAGTGCAAAATTAAGATTAGCTTCTGTCCCGAGTAATAATAATTTTGTTGGTAGACCAAGTAATAACAGTTGCATCTCGACTGTTACTGAGCATGGTAGCCATATTGCAACACTTGGTGTGAAAGCTAATCTTGTTAGAAGCTTGAGTCGTTTAGATATGCCTGCTTATGATAAAGAGCTTGGTGATTCACATCAAAATGAAGTTTACATTCCAGCAGGAAAACCATTCTCATTTCAATTTAATGGCGTTGGCATTTCAGGGTTTTCTCCAGGCAAAGCCGATTCTGGTGGAGCTTTATACTCTTGGTGCAAAAAGTTGATTACATTTGAAGCACAAGAAAACGGAAATTATGAAGCTTTATACGATTATGTCGAATTACCTAATGGAAAAGAAACGTGTGGTGTAAAGCTATTCGAGATTATTGAAACAGAAAATAATACATACAAAAAAGTTGAAATGAGCAACTATAAAGTAATCGAAAATTATTGCGATTAAACAATAATTCTATCTTTCTTACTTGTGCTTGGCAGAGCATTGAAAAAAGAGCCAAGCACAATTAATGTGTGTATCTTCCGATATCAAATATATTCTTAAAAGTAGGTTATTAGCACTTAAGTTTTATTTGAACCTTGACATTTTTCGGTTTGTTAATAGTACAAGCCGTCATTTAATATTACTCTATGTATACATCTTCAGCTTACTACACAACTTTAGATTGAATTTAAGGGTGAACCCGATGTCTACATTTAAGTATTTTCTATTTGTTATATTGATAAGTAGCTTTATTGGGTGTGGAAGTAGTTCTAAGAATTCTGAAAAACCAAGTGCTCAGACACTTCAGGCTTTCCAAGCTGGAGAGCGTTCTATACTTGAGCCTGTTTCTTCTTCATTTACAGGTGTTACTTATCCAATTCAGCTATATTTTCCAAATAACATAAGTGCCAATAAAACTTACCCTGTTATATATGTTTTAGACGCAGAGTGGCATTTTAGTAAAGTGGCAGATAGCCTAGACAAACAAGAAATTGAAGCGATTATTATTGGCGTTGAAAACTTTATCGATGCTAACTATAAGCACCGTGAGGATTACTCGCAATGGCCCTTAGCGCAAGATTACTTTAATTTCATTGTAAATGAATTGGCGCCAAAATTAGAGCCAAATTATCCAATAAATCAATCTAAACGCAGCATAGTTGGACACTCTTATACCGGTTTGTTTGCAGGTTTAGCCATGTTAATGGATGACCCACAAGATCCGTTTTTTAGCGCGCATGTCTCGTTCGATGGTAGCTTTTGGGCACATACAGAAATTACCCCTTTACTTGTTTCTGATAGAGGCGTGCTTGATAGTCGTTTAAAAAGCAAAGCCATTTTGATTGCAGCTAGAGGCAAAGTAAGTAATGGCCGATATGTAGATTGGTTTCAAGAGATGCTGGAGTATGAGCAATTTAAAGAGCTCGAAATCGTAAAACTAGACTATGATGTTGATCATATCCCTGTAGTCAAACACGCAATGGATGACGCGATGAGCGCTTTACTGATCGATTAGTGAGTCTATTAATTTAAAAAGGCCATATCACTCTATGGCCTTTTTAATATTTTATTATTTAGTGTTTCTTTTCTGATTTTACTAATAGTTTTTCTTTGATTGACCCTAAGCCCATAACT
>CAYZOE010000087.1:0-20664 GCA_964479805.1 uncultured Pseudoalteromonas sp.
GTGACTTCTTTATCAGCAATTAATAATTCGCCATTGCTGAGTGTAATTGGCAATAATGCAGCTGGGCCGTGGCACACTGCCGCAATGATCCCACCCGCTTCATAATGCTTGGCTGCCATTGCTGCGACTTCTTCATTGCTTGCTAAATCTGACAGTAAACCAAAGCCACCTGGGTAGAAAATAGCATCATAGTCGTCTACGTTGACCTGAGAGATAGGCACGGTATTGTTGATCTGCGTTTGGAATGACGCGTCACCTAATACCTTATTATTTACCTCGTCACCCTCAATATCGGTGCCATAAAGTGGCGCTTTACCACCTTGAATAGAGACAATATCAAACCCAATGTTATTCGCATTTAATACATTAACAACATGCGTTAGCTCAGGTGCATAGGTACCATTAGCTTGATCTGTACTGCCTAGTGTTGCGTGATTAGTGACTGGAATAAGTACTTTTTTCATGATGATTACCTTAACTCAGTGTTGTCATAAAGTTGCTTGATGCTTTTGTGCAAACTGCTAAAAAGACGATATGGATACTGTATATTGTTCCCCAGCAAATGATAATTAGCTAAATCTGTGAAACTCTTTTGCCATTTAGCAACAATCAATACAAGTAATTCATTCAAAATAATAAAATACGGCGCTGCCCACAGGAAGATCGCTTTTCTATTTCTTTCTTTAAAAACCTAAAATTGATTTAATCCGTTTCATGCAAATCTATTGCTTAGCCTTTAAACAACTACTTAAAGTTGTTTATGTTAATGTAGTAGGTGGTGCTTTAGAAAAAGCTAACACAATATCTAAAGCATAGATACAATGAGTGATATAATAGAAAAAGTTGAAGCGCAGGAGTAATGATGGAGCTAGTTATAACAGGTTTATTAATTATGTTAACTAGTGGATTCATTATAAGTATTACATATGGTTTTTGCCCGAGGTTGATGCAAAAATCAGTTATAATTCCATCATTTAAAGGACATAAAGGTGTTCGTTACTTTATGATTGCCGTTTTCATTATGGGCTTATTCAGAGTTTTGACCATTTTTTTGATTTGAGCTGAGCATCATAAGTGGATATTAAGCTCTAAAGGAGCATCAATTGCTTCATCTTCTAACAGCCACTTATGTTTGTATTAAAAAATGAGATGCCTAGCCTTTCCACTGCACTAGCAAATACAACGCTGACGATAAGTGATTGTTAAATAACACCTGCAAATATTTACGAAATAGGCAAAGTAGTGATGGACAGTTTTGAAGGTATTTTTGAGTTTCTGGCTGTTTCCGAAAGCGGTGGCTTTTCAGCGGCTGCAAAAAAGTTAAACTGCTCCACCAGCCATATCAGTCGACAAGTTTCTCGCTTAGAAGAACGCTTAGGCTCGCGTCTTTTAGCACGTACCACACGCCAAATTAGCCTTACTGAAAATGGCGAGTTTTACTACCAACAGTGCAAGCAACTCGTCATTGGCTTACAACAAGCCAACGAACAATTAAGCCAGCAGCAATATCAGTTATCTGGCACGCTTAGAGTCAGTGCTGCAGGTGGGTTTGCCGAAAGTTACATCGCCCCTGCTCTGATGGAATTTGCCAAACAGCACCCCGAGCTCAATATTGAAATAGACTTCAATTCTCGACTGGTTAATTTTGTTGAAGATGGTATCGACTTTGCTATTCGCTATGGCGAATTGAATGATTCAAACCTCATCGCCCGTAAGTTAATTAGCCGCTCTATGATAGTGGCTGCCAACTCTGAATATCTCAAAACCTATGGCATACCAAACCATCCCAACCAACTAAAAAGCCATCGCTGTATTATCGCCAATAACGACCAATGGGCGTTTAATATCAACGGTACCAAACAAAATGTGAAAGTCACTGGTAACTGGCGCAGCAATAACGCCAATGTGGTACGCGAAGCCTGCGAGCAAGGTCTGGGTATCGCCTATATGCCCGAAAGCACCTTCACAGAATCAATCGAACAGCAAAAGCTGGTACCGCTTTTAGACTCCTATTGCATTAAAGGCGCAACCAGCTGGATTGTTTATCAGAACAAGCAATTTATGCCGCTCAGGGCACGCCTAGCCATAGACTTTTTATTGGAGCGGTTTGCAAAGTGGTAAATTAAAGCTGCATTCAGATTAGGTGTTTAAACTATTAATACGTTTTCAAACAACGACATACAAATGGATTTATACACTCTCTTTTTAACCGCTTTGCATAAACTCAAAACGCTATCAGTATGCTCTATTTTTCTATTGAGCTCCTTTTCGTCTTTGGGCAGTTCAAGCACTTGCTATGGCACGACATCAAAAGGAAGTTTAAAAAGTGCTGTTCAGCTACCAAAAGAAGGCAATAACTTTGTTGGTTATAGTGAAATAGCAAGGTTAGCTGGGCGCACATACGTGCATTCAAAAGTCAAAGATATCATCCTTGATGCTTATTCTCATTTAGAAAAGTCAGAACCTGATAAAGTATTTAAGTATGCTGAGACAGGTTTTGTTAACGGTGGCAAGTTTAGACCTCATAAAACACATCAAAATGGTTTATCTGTAGATTTCATGACTCCCGTATTAAATGAGAATGGTAAATCAGTTCACCTTCCTACCCACCCTTTTAACAAATTTGGTTATAACATTGAATTTGGTAATGAAGGTAAATTTGATGAGTATCAAATAGATTATGTCGCGTTTTCTGCACATCTAGTTGCATTACACAAGTCGTCAAAAAAACATGGCGTAGACTTATGGCGAGTTATTTTTGACCCAAATTTACAGCCCAATTTGTTCAAAACCAAATATGGGAATTACCTTAAAACACACATACAGTTTTCAACAAAACGCTAATGGGTAAGACATGATGAGCACTATCATGTGGATTTTGCAGTGCCTTGTGATAAATAAAAGCATAGCGTAACTCATTTAAGCTCATCAATTTCTTGCGTTTTAACCTTTGGAATGATTCATATTATGAACGCGTGATGTGGTTTACTTGAGTATGTGACACCATACAATCGTAAGCATAGCTCATTTAAAACATGATCTTTATACATAAAGCTAGGATTCCTAAGCTTTATCATTGAAATTGCTTAGAGGTATAACTAATAAAAAGTTTTAAATGAAGGATATCTCTATGATCGTCGCTATTGACGTTCAATACACTAATGGTAAGGCATTTGTTGCTTGCGTTGCCTTTGATAATTGGCAAGCGGAGTCTCCACTCAAGGAATAAACAACGGTTGTAAACTATTTCGAATAGTACGAATACGGTGTTTTTACAAAAGAGAGTTCCCTTGTATTTTGCAGGTGCCATCTGCTCATGCTCTTAAACCAAATACCATTGTTGTAGACGGGTATGTTTATTTAGACGCATATCAAAAGCCTGGCTTAGCTAAGCATTTGTTTAATGCCCTTAGTGGTGAATCGTCTATTGTAAGAGTCGCGAAAAAGCCATTTTCAGACTTGAAGTAATTGATGATGCACAAGAGATAAACTTTGTATTAAATGACTTTTATGAAATTGGTTAATTAGTCGTAAGTCCTGAGTATAGAGTTCAGGGCATTGGTAAAAGCTTAATTAAGTTTGCGACATCTCCAGTAACTGAGCAAGTTCTTATCCGGTGCAATGAAATTCAACTGGAAAGCCACCTTTTTTATTAACAGTAAGGCTTTCAAAGTACTAAGACTCAGCGTGTATTTGTAAAATAAAAAATCGGTTTAATGCAAAATAGCAGCTAAGAATCTGTTATTTAGCTTTTTACTGCTATCCAAAGTTATTTACAAAGTATATGTAACCAACACATTTATTAAATTTTCTAGAACAATTGCAGTTTAAAAACCCATCAGATACCATCGAGTAAATACCTAAAAGGAATACATTCATGATAAAAAACTGCATGGTCATGCTGTCTTTATTAATTTCAAACTCAGCGCTATCACAACCTAAAGACTTTTCTGAGCTGACAATTAACCAGCTTCATCAAGGGGTAAAAGCAGGTCAATTTACTTTTGCTGAAGTTACCCAGTATTACTTAAGCAACATACAAAAACATAACCCTCAACTAAACGCAGTGATAACTGTCAATCCCGACGCCTACCAGCAAGCTTTGAACAAAGACAAACGCTACAAAGAAAATGGAAAAAAAGGCATTTTATTTGGTGTACCCGTTTTACTAAAAGACAACATAGATACCAAGTTAATGGCAACCACTGCCGGGGCGCTCGCATTGCAAAATAATTACCCAAGCAAAAATGCCCCTATTGTTGAGAAATTGCTTTCAGAAGGCGCTATTATTTTAGGAAAGGCAAATTTAAGCGAATGGGCAAACTTTAAATCTTCACCTAGCTCGAGTGGTTATAGTCATGTCGGTGGTCAGGTAAAGAACCCTTACGATATGGCTATGACTCCTTGCGGTTCAAGCTCTGGATCTGCTGTAGCTGTCTCTAGTAACCTAGCGCTTGTAAGCATTGGTACAGAAACTGATGGTTCAATTCACTGCCCAAGCGCGCTTAATGGCGTTGTTGGTTTTAAGCCGAGTATTCATCATATTTCCCAAACAGGGATAATCCCCATTGCGCATTCTCAAGATACCGCAGGCCCTATCACAAGAACCGTGACTGATGCTCAGCTTATTTATTTAGCAATCTCGGAGTACGCTCACAAAGAATCAACTTCAACAAATTCATTGCAAGGTAAACGCATTGGAGTTATTCCGAGCATCAATCAGTTTAATCAAACTTATAAAGCTGAGTTTGAAGATACCTTAAAAAAATTGGGTTCAGCAGGTGCAACTGTCGTTAAAGACATCAAGCTCAATCATATGGACAAGATATTTCCCGCTGAGTTTGATGTATTGTTGTACGAGTTTAATCATGGCATCACTGCTTATTTAGCAAACACCGGCGATGGGGTCAGTGTTAAATCATTAGCTGAACTAATTGCATACAACAAGAAATTAAACGATCAGAAACAAGGACTCTTACTTGCGTCACTGCAAGCGAATGATGAAGCTAAATACAAACAGGCTGTTGCTGCAATAAACAAATACGCAAAGCAACAATTAAAGAATATATTCAAACAACATAAACTCGATGCCATCATTGCGCCAAGCGTTGGTCCAGCATGGGTAATAGATCAGATCAATGGAGACAAATTTACAGGTAGTAGCTCAACACTTGCCGCCGTGACTGGCTCGCCAAGCATTACCGTCCCCTTAGGGTTAAAAGATGGGATGCCGTTTGCAGTGAGTATTATTGGCGACTTAAACCAAGATATGAAAGTGCTTGAAATCGCAAAGCAACTTGAGCTGTTAACACAAGGCCGAGTGGCGCCTAAGCTATAAAAATGAATGAGGGCAATGCTAAGCAAAAGCCTTCAAGATTTTTTTAGTTTAATTGATCTTTTTTAATGAATACTGCGTTTAACTTATCGAAGGGTCGAAACGGTGTTGCATTCACCAATAACTAGTCCTTGCATTTAGTAAACCCCTTCACCATTCGCAGAAATTAAGCGCACTACTTTATAGTGCGCTTTTTCTTTTCTTAAAGAGAATTCCAATTATCAATAATACTTAACCATTTTGAGTGACTAAAGCTGCCGGTAAACACTTTAAAAATATGTCATTGAGAATAACTTAACAGCAAAATTTTTGCCTCGTTATCGACAAGCTTTTCTTGCCTCAAAATAGTTTATTTAATTAAGGTAATTAGTATAGCCCCCCTGATTTATTCGCCTGAACGACTAATCGCTTCTTTACCGTTATAAACTAAACGTGTCGACCAAGGGATAGGGTTACGCAGTGCAAAGTGTGCCATACAGCCATTTTCAGCTTCATCCAATAGATCTTTGATTTTTTCTTCTGGCTCTGGGCTTTCAATCATCACATGGGTTTCTACCACATCACAACCACCATCAGTCATGTAACCATGTTCACGCATATGACCCAAATTAGTACGAAATACAATGCGCTGCTCAAGTTTCAAGCTATCTACCTGAATTTTTCGTGCCGTTAAAATATCGGTTAAATGCGTCATTAAACAGAAACCAATACCTGCTGAGAAAAATGCCAGTGGCGGCGGCGCAGTATCTTCACCTACAGGGGGTTGCTCGTCACAATAAAGCTTTACTGGACTGAAACCTGGGATATTGACAGACACCACACCGGTCTTACTTTGCATATTGCCAGCTTCAGCACTTAAATTCACCTCAAAACGGTAAGGCTCAGGATGACGGGCTTTAGCAAATTTTGACGGTTCATATTGTGTTGTTGCTGGCTGCTCTGCACTTAACTCACCAACATGGTAAAACTTTTGTTCAGACATAATACTCTCTCTGTGCTGTGTTTTTACTTAGTAACTTAACTAAAAATAGCTTACGCCACTTTGCCTGATGGGTGCCGTCAAAATGCTCTCATATTTAACCAGATTTGGTGTTATCCTTTATTATAAAGATAGAAAATGACGGAAAACGCCATGCTTGAGAAGCAAGACAAAAAAATCCTTTCACAACTACAGAGTAACGGCCGCATGTCTATGGTTGATTTGGCCAAAGAGGCTCATATGTCTGAATCAACTTGTTTACGTCGCACCAAAGCGCTTGAAGAAAAAGGTGTCATTAAAGGATATAGTGCCATACTCGATGCCGAAGAAGCCGGGTTTGGGGTGTTAGCATTTGTGCAGGTGAGCATAGACCAAAAAAATGAAGCGGCATTTGATAAATTCAAACAGGCTGTGATTGAGCACCCGCTTATTTTAGAATGCTATTCGCTGTCAGGTGCCTATGACCACTTAATGAAAGTCGTTGCACAGTCAAACAAAGCGCTCTCTCGTTTTATACTCAAAGAATTAAGAAGCTTTCCTGAAATTAAAGAAGCACAGACTCTTTTTGTACTCGATCAGGTTAAACACACCACTGCTTTACCTGTTGAGCTAGATTAAGGTATTGCCTTTTTGCACGTTAGCTCAATTCAATATCGTGAGATTCTGACCACTGTCGCAACGCTTCTAAAATACTCAATGCAGAGCGCCCAAACTCTGTGAGCTCATAGGTCACGGCAACGGGGTGTTCACTGATGACTTTGCGCAACACCATGCCTTCTTGTTCTAACTCTTTGAGTCGTTGGTCAACCATTTTCTTGGTGGCGCCGCCTAACATACGTGACAAATCATTAAATCTCACAGGCTCATCTTTTAAGTGATAAATAATCGAGCCCTTCCATTTGCCACCGATTAAACGCATGCCTTTTTCTATGGCGCAGGGTTCTGTACAGGCATCTAAAACTTTTTTTCGCCCTTTACTATCTGTTTCTACTAGACTTTTCATTTTCTGACGCTCATTTTTACCATGTTACTAAAAGTATACTAATTTATTAAGGTAAGCAGGTTTCTAAAATACACCATAAGTTAATTGCGAACACACTGGAGCAAGACATGAGCAATATTTTAATCATCAATGGTCATCAGTATTACCCGTTCTCTGAAGGTAAATTAAACGCAACCTTAGTCGACAAAGCTTTCAGCATTTTTCAAAGCAAGGGTCACTCAACTCGCGTTGTGACGATGCAAGACAACATCGATGTCGAGAAAGAGCTTGAAAACCATCAATGGGCTGACTATGTATTCTTACAAACCCCGGTCAATTGGATGGGCGTTACTTGGTCTTTCAAAAAGTATATGGATGAAGTTTACACAGCAGGTATGGGCGGTGCACTGTGCTTAGGTGACGGTCGAAATGAACAAGCACCTAAAGCCAACTATGGCAAAGGCGGCACAATGACAGGCACTAAATACATGCTTTCACTGACATTTAATGCACCTGAAGAATCATTTAACGACACTAATGACTTTTTTGAAGGTAAGTCAGTTGATGACTTAATGTTCCCTATACACATGAATTTTAAGTTTTTCGATATGCAACCTATGGCCACATTTGCCTGCTTTGATGTGATGAAAAACGCCGACATTGAGAACGATTTAAAACGCTTTGCAGCACATTTAAACGCACATTTTTAGGATTCACTCTAGGATAATAAAATGAACTCTGATTACACAACTAAACTTCTTGCTGGCACTGTTTTTCCTGACATAACAGCCACTTTACTCAGTGGTGAGCCAGTCAATCTTGCAAAGCCAAAGACTGGTTTTGATTGGAAACTAGTACTGGTATATCGTGGTAAACATTGCCCTTTATGTACTCGTTATCTTAATCAGCTAGAGCAGTTTAAAGGTGCTCTAACCGACATTGGCATCGATATTGTTGCCGTCTCTGGCGATAGTAAAACGCAGCTAGAGGCGCACAGTGAGCAATTAGAGGTCAGCTATGACATAAGTTATGGATTAAGCGTTGAGCAAATGAAAACGCTTGGCTTATACATCTCTGATCCGCGCTCAGAACATGAAACGGATCACCCATTTGCTGAACCAGGCCTGTTCGTAATAAACGCTGAAGGTCATATTCAAGTGGTCGATATTTCAAATAACCCGTTTGTTCGCCCTGAACTGCAAGCACTCGTAAATGGCTTAGCCTGGATCAGAAACCCAGACAATAACTACCCTATTCGTGGCATGCATAATACCAATCCGCAATAACACTTAATCATTTTGGCGAATTATAGAATTAGCATGTTTTATATTTTCAATGCCTTTTAGTTCAATGCTAAAAGGCATCGTGCTTACTTCACTAAATAATAACTTAAGAAGAAGTTAATGGTATCTTCAGCCAATTTAGTTATCTCTTGCTCAGTCAATGGCTCTGCCTGATGCAAAATTTGCGGCCAAAAAGCTTGGCCTTTCAATAAGCTCACCAGTTGCTCATGCGCTAAACGTGGCTCAGCCTCTTTAATCTTACCAGCCTGCATGGCTGACTTTAACCACCGGATTGACGTCGTTTCTTGTTCGAAAAACTCGCCTATATCATCGATAAATTTGTCAGGATTGAATAAGCACACTCCCATTGCAACACGAATAAGTTCATGCATTTTTTTGTCATTCATGAACTGAATTTCTTTCACCACCAGCTCGTGAAGTTGCGCCTTTACAGGGGTAGTAGCATCGTAAGGAAAGTCGTAGTTTACGAAGTTTTGGCTCCAAATATCTTTAATTATTTCAGTAACTAAAGTCTCTTTATTTTGGAAATGATTGTACACGGTACGCTTCGACACGCCTGCAGTTTCAGCCACTTTATCCATGCTGGTATCGCTCACACCATATTTTTGAAATGCTTCAACTGCGCCATTCACTATCGCTTCGCGCTTAAGTTCACTGCGTGTTTTTTTAACTTCGTTCATAACTCACTCTCAGATACCTGAATAGGTTATTTTTACACTAATTAGTTTACTTTTCAAATTCCACTAGTAAACTACACCGTACAGTTTACTTTAAATGTTTGCTAATTCAGCCTGATATTCAGCAGCAAGCAAAGAAAAATTAATTTAACTTTTTGGCGAGCCTATACAGTATGAAACTTAATGCTTTAGTTAATCTAACGACTCTCAAGGTCACAACTGCATTTATTATGACAATCGCTATGACGTCTGCCCTCACCGCTTGCGCACCTGATAATGAGCAGCAAACACAAACACCTGTTGCACAGACAGTAAAACTAGCACCTGTTATAACCAACGCAAAGCAATATACGCGTACTTTTCCAGCTGAAGTTGCGGCAGTTAAAACCATAAATTTAAGCTTTGAAGTGTCAGGTCGCCTTATCAATACCAAGCTGCAAACAGGATCAGTCGTGAATGAAGGTGAAATTTTGGCAAAAATTGACCCCACTCTTTTCAAACAAAGAGTCCAAGAAGCTCAAACACGATTGAATCAAGCCGCAAGAGATTTAAAACGTATAGAAGCAACAGCTGAAAATGGTTTGGCCTCACAAAGTCAATTAGACAATGCGAAAACTAACTTTGAATTAGCCGAAATCGCCCTCAGCAAAGCCGAGCAAGATTTGAGCTACACCGCACTTTCTGCACCTTTTAATGCACAGGTGTCAGAACGTTTTGTTGAAAAAGGTAACTTTGTAAAAGCTGGTGACATCATCGCCAAGTTGCAAGATGTTTCACTGTTTTACTTCAACGTCAATGTGCCTGAGCGTCTACTTAGCAATTACCAACAAGGTAGTTTAGTAAAAACTGAAGCCCATATTATTTCTACTCCAGAAAAAAAGTATGAACTTACTTACATAGAGCATGATACGCAGCCTGATCCTATTACACAAACTTACAAAGTGGTGTTTGCTGCACAGGTCAGCGACAACAGCTTAACTCCCGGAGCTCGTGCCATTGTTAAAGTCAGCCTCGAAGACAATGCAAAAGATGATGTGATGTTAGTGCCTTTCAACGCACTACAAGGCAGTAACGCGGATGGCTTTCATGTTTGGGTATACAACAAGGCTAATTCAACCGTGCAAAAACGAACTGTCAAGGTACTTAAAGTTGATGACAATATGGCTGCCATCACAAAAGGCTTAAATAAAGATGATTTAGTGGTTGCTGCGGGCGCACCGAAAATGCGTGAAGGCTTAGCGGTAAAACCGTATAAAGCGGAGCTATAAGCATGGATATCGCACGTTATGCCATAAAAAATCCAGTTAACATTTGGTTGCTGGTGATCGTATTTTTAGTCGGTGGTGCCGTTGCTCTTGGTAAAATTGGTCGCTTAGAAGATCCCGCTTTTACCATTAAACAAGTGCAAGTAGTCACACATTTTCCCGGTGCCAGTGCCGAGAAAGTAGAGCGAGAGATCACAGAACCTTTAGAAATTGCATTACAGCAAATGCCACAACTAAAGCGGTTAACCTCAATTTCGAAACCGGGCATTTCTGAGATTTCAGTCGAAGTACAATCACACTTTGACTCTGATGTACTCCCCCAAATATGGGATGAGCTCAGAAAACGCCTATCAGACGCAGCTAAAAGATTACCCACGGGCAGCCAAACTCCCAACATATATGACGACTTTGGTGATGTATACGGCATGTATTACGCACTCAGTGCCCCTGACTTTTCATTGCACGAGTTACGTGAATTTGCCCGAGTTATTCGCCGTGAACTGTTGGTGACTGAAGGCGTTGCAAAAGTGCAAGTGAGCGGTGTTCAGCAAGAGCAATTAGTGGCTTATATCAATCCCTATCAATTATCTGGTTTAGGGATCTCTTTTCCTGATCTAACCAGATTATTACAAGAAAACCTGCTGCCATTTAACGGCGGGCGTGTTGAAGTGGAAGGTCGTCAGCTTCGTTTAGTTGTTGAAAATCCAGTTGATCACATTGAAGAAATTTATAACCTCACCCTAGTGGTGCCAGGGACCAATCAGTCAATAAAAGTTCGTGATATTGCCAAGCTTGAATTTGAGCCTGTCGACATTCAACCTGTGCTCATTCGATATCAAGGGCATGATGCTATTACACTAGCTGTTTCGGCAATTAATGATGTAAACATTGTTGAAGTGGGACAACGTGTTAACGATAAGACCAATGAATTACTGACAAAATTACCTGCAGGGATCACCCTCACGCCTATTTATGATCAAGCAGCCATTGTCGATGAATCCGTGCAAGGCTTTATTAATAACTTAGTGCTTTCAGTTTTGGTTGTAACATTAACCTTGATGCTATTTATGGGCTGGCGCTCAGGCGTGGTGGTTGGTTCTGTGCTTTTAGTAACAGTAATGGGCACAGTATTAATCATGTGGTTAATGGGATTACAGTTAGAGCGTATCTCGTTAGGCGCGATGGTTATTGCGATGGGTATGCTGGTCGACAATGCCATCGTGGTTGCCGAAGGAATGATGCTACGCATGAAGCAAGGTAAAAAAGCCGTTGAAGCTGCAAGCTTTATTGTAAAAAGAACACAATGGCCATTGCTGGGCGCGACAATTATAGGGATCGCAGCATTTTCTGGTATTGGTTTATCTGACGATGCAACTGGTGAATTTCTGTATTCTTTATTCGCAGTTGTTTTAGTGTCTTTAATGCTGAGCTGGGTACTCGCTATCACAGTCGTGCCACTGTTTGGTAAGTACTTTTATAAGGTTGAACAAGACCATGCTAATCAACAACCGCATAGTGCATTTTATCGTGGCTATGAAAAAGTTCTTCGTGGTGCGCTTAAGTTCCGCTGGATCACCGTAGCAAGCTTATTCGTAATCACAGCCGTGGCTTACGGCAGTTTTGGCTTAGTCAAACAAGGTTTCTTTCCGCCATCAAATGCCCCGTTGTTCTTTGTGCATTATTGGGGGCCGCAAGGCCAAGATATTCGCCAAACCACCAAAAAAGTAGCAGAAACAGAAGCACTTATTTTAGAACACGAAGAAGTCGAGTCTGTCACGAGTTTTGTTGGTCGAGGGGCTGATAGATTCACTCTAACTTATGCGCCACAGCAACCAAATGAGAGCTACGGCTATTTCTTGGTACGTACACACAATCGCGATGAAATAGATGGCATGATCCAAAAGCTCAATAACACCATGCCTGCACTCGATTTAAACGCCGATTTTTATACTGAGCGAATGCAATTTGGCCCTGGTGGCAGTGCAAAACTGGCGGTTAGATTTTCAGGCCCTGATACTGAGATTTTGCGCCATTTAGCCGAGCAAGCTGAACAACTGATGATAGAAGATGGTCAGATCAGAGATATTCGTCACAACTGGCGTGAAAAAGGTCTTGTGCTAAATGCACATTATGACTCTGTCAGCGCAGGTATTGCAGCAGTATCTCGTAATGATTTCGCGCAAGCCATTCAATATGCATCAAATGGTCTTGAAATAGGTAAATTACAAAATGGTGATTACAGCTACTCAATCAAAGCCAAAGTTGCAGGAGTCGAACAAAACGATATAGAAGCAATTGAAAACAGCCAAGTGTGGAGTTCATCACAGCGTACCTATATTCCATTTAAACAAGTTTCAAAGGGGGTTGAATTAGAAAATGAAGAAACTCTAATTCATCGCCGAGATCGTGTAAGAACCATTACTATTTCAGCAGAGCCAGGCTTCGACGAAACCGCAGGTAAAGCATTCGCACGTATTAAGCCACAAATTGAAGCCCTACAACTACCTGATGGCTACAAAATTGAGTGGGGTGGCGAGTATGAATCATCAAGAGATGCGCAAGAAGCCCTAGGCACAGGTCTACCTGCAGGTTTCTTAGTGATGTTACTCGTGTCTATTTTGCTATTCGGTCGCGTGCGTCAGCCTCTAATTATCTGGCTTGTGGTGCCAATGGCCGCAGTGGGTGTAGTAACAGGCCTACTCGTCACTGATATGCCGTTTGGCTTTATGTCACTGCTAGGATTTTTAAGTCTATTTGGTATGTTGATCAAAAACGCCATTGTCTTACTTGAAGAAATTGACCTGCAAATTGGCGAAGGAAGCGAACCTAGAGAAGCGATTGTTTCAGCAAGTAGTTCTCGTTTACGCCCTGTAGCACTGGCTGCTATTACCACCATTTTAGGTATGGCCCCACTATTGAGCGATGCGTTCTTTGCAGATATGTCAGTGACCATCATGGGCGGTTTAGCATTTGCAACCATCTTAACCTTGATTGCAGTTCCCGTATTTTACAGTCTGTTCTATCGATTAAGTTATCGTAAAACCTTGCCTTAATAGTCGTTTAATTCCCAACAAAAAGGAGAGCATTACATTTGCTCTCTTTTTTATCGCTGTTCAAAATGATTAAAGGGTAAAAACCACTCGACCCCTCACTTTTCTCTCTGACAGTTTAAATGCAGTATCAAACATATCAGGTTCAATGATATCGCCTAAACGTGACCAAACTTCTATTCTATCTTCAAATAGGCGTATAACACTGTCGATACCCGCCAGCGTAACGCTCTTTAAAATGAAAGGCGCCACTTTGGGTGTGCGGCCTCTTCAAGGTTTTGCTGATTTTTTATCACAAAACGATCTTGTGACCGAGCGTCTAATAAAAACAATTCTCATTTTTCGACTTTCAAAACTTTAAATGAGAATTATTTAGTGTTAGTTTTGTTATACTGTATCAATCAAATAAAGTTAACATGCGTAATAACACTGCTGCCCCACTTGAATACTCTGGACTAAACCAAACAGCTAGTTGCCAAACAAGCTCCTCTGCAAATGTTTTAAGCAATATTTACAATAAGGAAGTCACACTGACCTGCTTCTCAAATAAATCAAGTTGGGCGATTACACATGCAGCGCAGTTATTTGCCAAACAAAATCTAGGTACTGTGATGCAATATCAGGGCGAGATAAATCAAGACTTATTTGATGAAATTCAATTTAAGCTTGATGGCTGTACGCATGCATCATTACTAGTACAACATATTGAACTCATGCTAGAAATGTTTGAAGTGTTGTTTGAGCCTAAAGAAATAGGCTTAAGACTGATTGCCTGCGATACCTCTTTAAGCCCTCATTTTCATCAACCGCAAAATCTAGTAAGAATGGCTTCTACATTAGGTGGCCTAGGTGAGAGATGGGTTGCTCCCGATGAAGTTAAGTTTTTACCATTAGAGCAAAACCAATTAAAGCCAGCAGTTAAAGCACCTTTACCTCATCATATTTCTCAATTACAGGACGGTGAAATAGCACTAATGAAAGGCACACAATGGATTGATCATGAAGAAAGCGCAATTACTTGTGCCTCCCCAACATTTAGTAAAAACGAGTCTAAACTTTGTATATACATTGATTTTATTGAATAAAATCTATTCAAACTATTTTGTAATTTTGATTATTGAGAAAAGACTTTTAATGAATACGTATGCATAACATTTCATTAACCTAGTTTATGTGTGAGTTTTATGTTTCCTATTTCAACAGGCAAGGAATGCGATAAAAGGTGAACACATGACAACATATATGAAATCAAATAAACAACTTAAAATTGCAGCGCTTTTACTTGGTGCTGTGAGCTTCCAAAGCAGCGCAGATGTTATTTTACATGCATTTAACTGGCGCTATGATGACGTTGCGAGCAAGGCTCAAGAAATTGCAGACCTAGGATATAAAAAAGTTCTCGTCTCTCCTGCTTATAAATCGACTGGAGATGCATGGTGGTCTCGTTATCAGCCACAAGATCTTCGTGTCATCGATAACCCTTTGGGTGATACCAATGATTTTAAGGCCATGGTGCAAGCGCTTAAAGCACAAGGTGTAGAGACTTATGCCGACATTGTTTTTAATCATATGGCAAACGAGCAATGGAAACGCGCTGATCTTAACTATCCAGGAAGCGAAATTTTAGCCGATTACGCCGCTGATATTAACCATTACAACGACATTACGTTATTTGGTGATGTTAAAGATGGTTTATTCGGCGCTGGTGATTTTCACGGTACATACGACCAAGGTGGTCCGAAATGTATCAGTAATTACAATGACGTTGGCGATGTACAATACAACCGACTGTGTGGCGCTGCCCCCGATCCCGGCCTCCCCGATTTAGACCCTAACAATTGGGTTATCACTCAACAAAAAGCGTATTTAAATGCGTTAAAACAAATTGGCGTAACGGGCTTTAGAGTTGATGCCGCAAAACACATGACCAACTACCATATTAATGCCGTATTCGATACTGACATTAAAAAAGATACTCATGTGTTTGGTGAAATTATAACGACTGGTGGTTCAGGCAGTGGTGATTACGATAACTTTTTAGTACCTTACTTGGCACAAACAGGTCATTCAGCTTATGACTTCCCACTGTTTGCACAGATCAGAGGCGCATTCAGCTTTGGCGGTTCGATGAGTCAGCTAGTTGACCCTGCAGCCTATGGCCAAGCATTAGCAGGTAACAAAGCTATCACTTTTAGCGTTACTCATGATATTCCTCTGAATGACGGCTTTAGATATCAAATTATGGATGCCACCGACGAAAAACTTGCGAACGCATTTGTTTTAGGCAGAGATGGTGGTCTACCGCTGGTGTATTCGGATAATAATGAAAGTGGTGATAACCGTTGGAATGATCTTTACCGCCGTGAAGACGTGAAAGGTATGCTTAAATTTCACAATGCCACCCATGGCAGCAGTATGCAGGTGCTAAACCACAATAGCTGTATTTTGTTATTCAAACGTGAGCACAAAGGCGTGGTTGGTATTAATAAATGTGGCACTGGCCAAGATATTTGGGTAGATACGCAAGTCGATAATCTATGGTGGCACCGTAACTACCGAGACACATTAAGCAACGATGTGCAAAATGTCTCGAGTCGGTGGCACAAGTTTTACCTGCCAGCAAGAACAGCAAGAATGTGGTTGATGGAATAGCCCTCAAGCACAATTTTGAAGGTTACCTCCCTAGCAGTAATCTAAGGTCGCATTTATGCGGCCTTTTTTATGCTTTTATTTTAAAAGATCAAACAACATATCGAGGCCATTAATTTTGTCTGCTGTATCTAGAACTCTAATGTCTTTGGCATCTCTAAAATTCTTTAAGAAGTCTTTTAACTCACCTTGCTTAAACCAAGCACCAAAGCAACTATGGCAGTAACTAAAGTGACTATTTTCAAAAAAGTGACGATGCAATTGACCACAGCCCGATGGGCAAGTTAATTCTGTCGATTCCTTCACTTGGCTTTGTACTTGACCGACAAAAACCATGTAATCTAACTCTTTGACGGTGCCAATTGCTTTTAAAAATTTTGCAGGTAACCAAGCTCCATGACATTCTGAACAACCATAACCTGTATGAATTTCGGTTAAGTCATATTCAAGTTTTACATTACATTGGTAACACTGCATACGTTACTTCCTTATAATTCTCTTTTGTAACAACTCCGCGATAATACATAAAACCTAAAAAGGTACAAGTATAAAAAATGTCATAACACTGATCTAAAGTGATTTTTCATCCATACTGATACTCTGATAATAAAAGGACCTCAAAATGCTCAGAATTATAAAAGCCTTAGTACTTGCTTCATTGACCGTAATTTTTTCTTCAAATGTCTCCGCTGATGAACGAGGTGATGTACGTGCTCAACTTGAACCAAAAGGTTACTTGTATGGCATTGGTCTTGGCTTGAGCCAAGAAATTTATAAGGGTTATGGCAACCGAGTTACGCCTTTGCCTATATTAGGCTATCGCGGTGACAAATTATCAGTATATGGGCCATTCGTGAGCTACGAGGTGTTAGAGTTAGGTGATATCGAATTTGAGGTGCAAGCTTCTCCCCGTTTTCAAGGCTTCGATGAGTCTGACAGTGATGTCTTTATCGGTATGGAAGAAAGAGACTTTGCAATGGATTTAGGCGCAAACTTTAAATACGAACGAGATAACTGGAAATTAAGCATTGGATTTTTACATGATATCTTTAATAAATCTGACGGCTATGAAGTAAAAGCCAAAATTGGAAAAGCGTATCGTTTTGGTCCCATCTTCTTTGAACCAAACTTATCAATAAGCCATTTAGATAAAAACCATGTCGATTATTACTATGGCGTAAAAGATTACGAAGCTACTCAAAACAGAGCGCTTTATGAAGGTGATAGTGCTATAAACCAATCAATCGGTTTTTCAGTTTCAACCCCGATATTTTTTGGCGGCTTCACCCAGATAGCCATTGATTACACCATGTATGACAGTAGCATAACTGATAGCCCGTTAGTTGAACGCGATAATAATCTAAGTATGAGATTATTATTTAGTAAGTTTTTCTAATCGAATAGATACTTGCAACAAAAAAGCAGTAAATTAACTTACTGCTTTTTTGTTTTAGGCATAAAATACTGCTCCAGTTTTACGTTTCGAACTGCATTCTCGACTTGTTGACGCTCACTTTCTGATAACACTTTATATCCTCTAGGATACGGCCAACCGTACCCCCAGCGAAAAGGCGTAGGTAAGTATGGACTGCCGCCTACTCTAACACCTGCCAACATCATGCTAGCGATAATAGGCTCGCCAACCTCTTTAACACATTGTTTTAAACGCGCGTCAGATTGTTCTCTTTGAATAGCACTGCCACCTTGCCAATAATCAAAGTCATGGGCTACACAACAAGCTAACCATAATTTTTGCTGTTTAATAGTCCCGTTGGGAAACAAACTACATCCATCGCTTTTAAATGGTCTTAATTCATTTGCATTTAGAGATATAGCACAGATAGAAAGTGTGAAATATAAAAGCACTTTATGAAGCATGATATTATCAAGTTAGACCAAAACAGGAAGGAGTTTAAATGAATTAACGCCATTAGTCTCATAACAAAGACTTCCTTGGCGAAGATTAAAAATTAGTTCGACTGAAACGCTCTTATCCTTTGAAGTGGCTATAAGCAGCACCAACTGTAAAATGACCGCTTTCCAGTCGCTTTACTAATTGTTGTGCTTCAAGTTCACTGAGTACTTGGTATAAACCATCGCCATAGGTGTTGATACTATCAGTAGATAGTAAATCTACGGGTTCAGGAAAATGTTGGCTTACATCACTCAACACCATCCGAACCATAAGTTTCTCTACTCTATCCATATACTTACCCTCAATTAAAAAGATAATGTGTTTAAAGTAAAAATTATTTACTAACCGAAACGCAACAAAGCGCTATGGTTTAAGTAATGCCAACTTAGCGAAGAACGTCAGAAAAAGGAAGAAAAAGTAGACAGATTTTTACAACAAATAAGCACAACAAGTGCTTTTTTATAACCAAACATATATGTATATTGGCGTCATTTAACATGATGTCACACAATGAAACAACCTAAATTAGCGTCGCCTGATAGCTGTATTTTGACTTTTAGTGTCACATCGAAACCATAGTTCGTTTTTTCTTTTAGTGTTTTATTGAATTACAGTTTTAAAATCCAAGCCACTTAAAAATTTCTGAGTTGATTAAGCCTACTTAAGTATTTTAGATAAAAATTTAAAATACCGGCTCAATTTTTGCTTAAATCATAATGAATTAATCAAGGTAATCATTATGACTTTAAAATCTTTGTTCAGCACCAATAAACTTATTGCTTTAGCATTCACTTTATCTTCCTCTTACGTTAGTGCAAGTGATGCTTGTTTAGCGGGGTTATTCGCGGTGGATAGATATGCAGAACAAGGAAAAAGTGCGCTATACCACATCGATTTAGCAAATAAGTCTTATAGCAAAATGTCAGGTACTTCTCTTCCTACTAGCAATCTGGCAGCAGCAAATAATCAATTGATTATGATGCAGCGATTAAGCAAAGAGACAAATGCGTCAAAAATTTATCAGTATGACTTATCTTCTGGCGAGACGACTGAAATCGCAAATACAACAAGCTATCCAATAAAGCGTTCTGTTGTTTCACCTGATGGCAGTTTTTTACTCGCTACAAGTCAAACTTATATGTACCAATTTGACTTAGAAACGGGCGACAAAATTGTACTAGGTAAAATGCAAACAAGCGATGCGAGTTGGGATGATTTCGCCCATGGAGACATTACTTATTCAATTGATGGTAATACTGTCTATGTTTTAAATGCCAAATCACTTTACATCCTTGATGAAAGCAACATGCAGCTAGATAAAATTGGGGAGCATAACTTAAATTGGCCATCAGGCATTGCGACAGCAAACGATGGTCAACTATACGTTTCTGCAAGAAATAGTGGCGAAAATGCCAAAATCTACAAAATAGACCCGCAAACAGCTGAAGCAGAGCTTGTGATGGAAGGACCAGAGCATATTGCGGATCTAACTTATGTGTCTGAATGTGGTAACCCGCTGCTTACTATTGCCGATGAGTTTCAACAAGAAGTGAATGCGGCTAAAGCATTTTGGGAAGAGCAAAATATTGGCGGTGCGGCTGCAAACGTCACCTCATTTAAGGACGGCTCTTTTAACTTTAACGAAAGCGGCTATTTAGTTGAGAGTAAAGATAAGCTAAACAAGCACAACAAAAATACCAAAAAGCCGAATTCAAACCGCTGTGCCAGACTTTGGAATAACTTGCTAGATCATAAATATACTCTAAACCGCTCTGGAGCAGGTCGTAAGAAATCTAATGGCGATACTAAATGGTATCACTCTACTGCAGATGGCGCATTCAAAGTGTCTAAAGCCAAAAAAGGGGTATGTACTTATACTCTGAATGACAACGACAGTCTTAAACTAAACTATGACTCTAATACTGGCCTAGTGAGCATAGCGAAGTAAATTTATTACTTTAAAGCCCCAAATTTAACGCGATAGCTTTCGTTCAATTTTGGGGTTTTAAATTTAAGCTTGGCTGTCAGTTTTTATAAGAAACCTGTTTAATGGGTTACTTTCGATATAAGTGCCCTACCGCTCAACGCTTAAATATTCACATCCAGATTAAATTCAATTACAGTAGCGCTGTCTAATCATTGAGAACTGTATGTTTAAGCCACTTTCAAAAGTCTTCGTGACACTTGTTATTTTGATTGCCTTTGTTGGGCAAGCATCGGCTTATAGCTTTATGACCTCATTTGAGATCTCAGCAACACATTCAGCACAAACACAATCAAGCAATTCAATTGATAGCGCCTCGAATTTATCTTCAAGCTCAAATAGTGAGGCTGAAGATGATTGCTGCGAAGTAGACTGCTGCGAATCTGAGTGTATTTGCCCTGCAAATGCCTGTGCTGCCTTTATCTTTGTCAGTAACCTTGGCTACTCTCAGCCAATGATGCGTTTTACGGAGTCTATTGTGAACTCGCATTTAAATATGCCAAATAATATTGTCGAGTCGTTAT
>CAYZOE010000088.1:0-20594 GCA_964479805.1 uncultured Pseudoalteromonas sp.
TGTACTACTTGACCAAAAACCAGTTGGTCAATTTCATTTTTATCAAAGTTAAGACGCTCAAGCATCTCATTAACGACAAGTTTGCCTAGGTCTAGCGCTGGAACATGGTGGAATGCTGTTGCCTGCTTGGCAAATGGGGTACGAAGACCGCTGACAATCGCGATTCTATCGCCTTTTCTTGTTTTTAGTATGTTTTGTTCAGACATTGAATTTGCTCTCCCGCTGACAGGTCTGACCTGTTGAATTTACATCGATTCTAAACAACCAACAAAAATATGCCAATAAAAATTTTAATTCGGCTATAAATTGAGCACCAAACTCAACCCTAGATGTTTTTTTAACCAGACGCAAAATATCTTTACAAAACAAGGGAACTATTTAATGTAGCGTAGTCTAACTTAGGGCCTGTAAATTTTTCGAATTCGAAGATCAAAGATAAACAGGCCCTTATAACATTCTTTCCTTCAAATTTTGTGTTTATTCATCACAAACACTTGAGAAGTAACGATAGAATCCTTATAAATTAAGCAAAAAATTTTGTCAGTAAAGGACAAACCATGGCAGTAAATGAATTCTCAGCTCTGAAAAAATATTTAGATACGCAGATTATTGGTCAACCAGAACTGACCCAAGCACTACTTATTGCGATGCTTGCAGACGGCCACCTATTGGTTGAAGGCCCGCCAGGGCTTGCTAAAACCCGTGCCGTTAATGCCCTCGCTAAAGGTATTGAAGGTACCTTCCAACGTGTGCAATTTACCCCAGACTTACTACCGGCCGATGTCACAGGTACTGACATTTATCGTCAGCAAACCAATGAATTCGTCTTCGAAAGTGGCCCACTATTTCACAATCTAATCTTAGCCGACGAAATAAACCGTGCACCTGCAAAAGTACAATCAGCGCTGTTAGAAGCTATGGCCGAGCGACAAGTGACGGTTGGTAAGAACACCTATCCGCTGTCAGATCTGTTCATGGTTATGGCCACGCAAAACCCGCTTGAACAGGAAGGGACATATCCGCTGCCGGAAGCACAATTAGACCGCTTCTTATTACATTTAAACATCGACTACCCGGGCGCTGAAAACGAACTCGCCATATTGCGTTTAACTCGAGGCGAAGCGCTAGAAGAGCATCAAGCAGATTTCACAGCCATTAGTCAAAACACCTTATTTGAAGCACGAAAGAAAGTCTTATCGATGCATCTTGCCGAGCCGCTAGAGCAATATCTTGTGCAACTGATTATTGTAACTCGTGAAGCTGCAAAACTTGATGAGCAACTAGGCCGTTGGATTGAGTTTGGCGCCAGTCCGCGTGCCACTATCGCCCTTGATAAATGCGCCCGCGCGCACGCATGGTTACATGAACGTGACTTTGTGACCCCAGATGATGTTCAAGCTGTACTGCATAATGTACTGCGTCATCGCATTATTTTAAGTTACGAAGCGCAGGCTGATGGTATCAGTAAAGACCAAGTGATCAGCCGTATTCTTGAACTTGTCCCAGTGCCATAATGATGCAACAAGCCGTATTCGACACCGCACAATGGTTAACTCAGTGTCACAGTAATGGCGCTGAGCTCGACTTAAAAGAATTGCTTTACTACAAATCTAAAGCGCATCTTTTATCGTTAAAACCGAAAAAGCGTATTCAAAGCAGCCAAGCTGGCCAATACCTTGCGCCACATAAAGGTCGCGGGATGGAGTTTGCTGAAGTCCGTCAATATCAATATGGTGACGACATTCGCGCCATAGACTGGCGTGTCACGGCTCGTACAGGTATTACCCACACTAAGCTCTATCAAGAAGAAAAAGAGCGACCAGTGTTTGTGTTTACCGATTTATCAAACAGTATGTTGTTTGGCTCGCAGCTTTTGCTGAAGTCTATACAAGCAGCACATTTGAGTGCGCTTGTGGCTTGGTCAGCATGTCAACGCGGTGACCGTTTAGGCGGTATCGTATTTAGTGAATATGCCCACCATGAGTTAAAACCCACAGCGCGCGATAAAGGCGTGCTGTCATTAAGTCATCAATTAGTCGACATTCACAAACAAGCCTTTGCCAACCGTGAACACAATGCTGAGAATCGGTTTTCCGATAACTTAAAACGCTTAACGCATTTAGCCAAGCCTGGCAGCTTAATTTATCTCATCTCTGATTTTAATCACCTACAAGAAGCCGACTTAAAGCAGCTTGAACGCCTAGCGCGACATTGCGAATTAATTGGTTGTCAGATAAGTGATCCGTTCGAACATCAATTACCAGCCTACCAAGACGCCATCAAGGTCGATGCCGAAGGGCAATCTTGGACGCTGCCACTGATGAATAAACAATTTAGAGACAAGTTTGCTGAGCAAACTGCGCAAGTGTTTAACCAGCGCTTTCAACGATTACAACGCACAGGTATGAGCATGTTGAACTTTTCAGCAGCCTACCCTATTGAACAACAAGTAGTGAGACTTTAATCGATGCAAGCTTCACCACTCGACGCACTTCATGATGTATTACCGCCAGAGCAAGTGGCTTGGTGGCCATTGTCTCTGCCAACTTGGGCAGTGATAATCACTTCACTTATTTTGCTTATTGCTCTTGGCATGTGGCTTTATAAGCGCCAGCAATTTTTAAAAGCCAAAAAAGCCGCCGTAGAGCTAGCTAAACAACAAAGTGATGATGCGCAGCAATTGCACATAATCTTAAAACGCCTAGTAAAACATTACTATGGTGCGCCTTTGACCTCATTGCCTACCAAAAAATGGCAAAGCCTTTTAAATACGCTTAGTGGCGAACAGTTTTCTGAACAAGCGTTACACAGCTTATATGGTCCAAGGAATAATCCTGAATTAGCAAAACAACTCTTTAACGCTATCAAAAATCTAAAACTCAAGGAGGCCATTGATGTTTGAATTTAGCTGGCCTTGGGCGTTTTTACTGTTACCCCTGCCTTGGGTTTTAAGGCGTTTTACCGCAAGTACAGAGCAAGCAAAACAAAGGCTGCGTATGCCTATGTTTGCTCAGTTTTCTAAACTGGCACCGAACCTTAAAGAGTCAAAACAAAGAACCAACTGGTTCGAAGCCCTCGTTTGGTTATGTTTGGTCATTGCTGCAGCTAACCCACAATACTTAGACGACCCAGTTACTTTGCCCAATGAAGGTCGCGATATCATGCTTGCCGTGGATTTATCAGGTTCAATGACTGAGCAAGATATGGAGTATCAAGGCCGTTATGTTGATAGGCTATCAGTGGTGAAAGCGGTTTTAGGTGACTTTATCGAGCAGCGTCAGGGCGATCGTCTGGGTTTGATTTTATTCGCCGATACCGCCTTTTTACAAACGCCTCTTACTCGTGACTTAGATACTGTCAGTCAAATGCTCAGCGAATCGCAAATAGGTTTAGTGGGTCGTGCCACTGCAATAGGTGATGCTTTGGGTCTAGCCGTAAAACGCTTCAGCCAGAAGCAAGACAGTAACCGTATTCTCATATTGCTGACCGATGGTCAAAATACTGCGGGTAACTTGGAGCCTGATGAAGCGCTTATTTTGGCGCGTGAAGAAGGCATTAAGGTTTACACCGTTGGCGTTGGCTCTGATGGTCGTGGTGGATTTAGTCTATTTGGCATGGGCGGGCTCGGCGGCAGCAGCATTGACGAAACCACGTTAAATAAAATTGCCACCGAAACTGGCGGATTATATTTCAGAGCAAAAGATGTAGCAGGGCTTCAACAAATCTATCAAGAGCTAGACAAACTAGAACCTATCAGCGACGAAAACGAAACCTTCAGACCGCAAATTGCCTTATTCTTTTGGCCTCTAGCAGCTGCACTGGCATTACTAATGCTTAATCAACTCTACGTTAACTTTGCACGATTTTTTTCAAATTCGCGTAAGGAGGCTTAATGATGGAATTTGAATTTTTAAGACCCCTGCTATTACTTTTGATCATCCCCTGGGCCATTTTAACAATGGTTCAAGTATTCAGTAAAAGTCGTAACAATAAATCAGGATTGATTGCGCCGCATTTAGCCCATGCGATGCTGACCGAGGGCAAAGCAAGTAAACAAACAAACCCTTGGCTATTGGCACTATTTACCTTGTTATGCATTATTTTTATTGCCGGCCCAAGCTTTGAAAAACAACAAGTGCCAGTATTTAAATCAAAACAAGCGCGCGTGGTTGTGATGGACATGTCTTATTCTATGTTCTCGACCGACATTAAACCTGACCGACTCACTCAAGCACGTTTTAAAGCACTCGATATGGTCGAGCTGTTTAAAGAAGGTGAAACAGCTTTGGTTGCCTACGCAGGCGATGCTTTTACGGTGTCTCCACTGACTTCTGACGCCAGTACGTTAAGTAATTTAATTCCAAGTCTAAGTCCTGAAATCATGCCCAGTAAAGGCTCAAATGTATATGCAGGCGTTGACCAAGCTATGCAGCTGTTGACTCAGGCAGGCTATATACAAGGCGAGATTATTTTAATTACCGATGGACTTGAACAGAGTGATGTTGATGATGTACGCGAGGCTATGCAAAGCAGTAAGTTTTCATTAAGCATCTATGCCATCGGCACTGCACAAGGTGCACCGATAGCATTACCTGAAGGCGGATTTATGAAAGGTCGCAGCGGTGAAATAGTCATTCCAAGATTGAATGTGGCGCCCCTTAGAAACCTTGCTGCCATTAGTGGTGGTCAGTTTTCAGCATACACGCCCGGTGCTGAAGATATTCAAGTGTTTGCACCAACAGCGAGCTCTAGCGAAACAGATCAAACTGATAAAGAAAACAAAATACTTTGGCGCATTGATGCTGGTAAATACGGCTTAATTTTACTTATTCCATTGGCATTGTTACTACTACGCAAGTCAGCCTTGGTATTATGTGCACTATTCTTTATGTTGCCACTTTCTCAACCTGTTTATGCTGCAGATTGGCAGTCATGGTTTAAAAATACCGACCAAAATGCCTTATCAGCATATCAATCTAAAGAGTTTGAAAAAGCGGCAACTGCAGATAACACTGATTTAAAAGGCGCAGCACTTTATAAACAAGGTCAGTATGAACAAGCCGCCGAGGCATTGAAAAACAGCCCTTCGGCCATTGGTCAGTACAATTATGGTAATGCCCTTGCCCAACTTGGCAAGCTAGATGAAGCCATTGCCGCTTATGAGCAAGCGCTTAAGCAAAATCCTGATTTTGACCAAGCCAAAGAGAACAAAACCTTGCTCGAGCAAATGAAACAACAACAAGAGCAGCAACAACAGAATCAATCTCAAGATGGAGAGAGTGATCAAGAACAACAATCAGGTGAACAGTCTGACCAACAAAGTGAATCAGACAATTCTCAGCAAGGTCAACAAGACCAGCAGCAAGGTGAGTCTGGCGAGCAATCTGACTCGCAACAAGGCGAACAGTCTGAGCAAGATGCCGAACAACAAAACTCGGGCCAGCAAAACTCAGATCAGCAAAATAAGCCTGATATGCAAGCAGACGCAAAACAGCAGCAAGATCAAGCTGAGCAAAAAGACGGCGAGCAATCTGAACAACAAGCGCAACCTCAGCCACAAGAACCCACAGAAAATAATGAACAGCAAGGTCAGCAGCAAATGATGCAATCAGCTCAAGCTAAGCCAATGACCCCTGAAGAAAAAGAAAAAGCGCAGCAGTTAAACCAGCTACTCAGGAAAGTACCTGATGACCCTGCCATTCTATTGCGAAACAAAATGCGCTTAGAGGCCCAAAAAAGAGCCCAACAACGTCGCCTTGGAGGATCTAAACAATCATGGTAACCCGTTTTTATATTGCCTGTGTATTTTTACTGTTTAGCACAGCGAATGTCGCTTTTGACAAGTTAACTGCATCGGTCGATAGAAATCCTGTTTTAGTGGGTGAATACTTTACGCTGACTATTTCAGCAGATGGCCGTGTCTCGGGTCAGCAGCCTGATACCAGTGCTTTGGCGAAACAGTTTGTGATGGGCCCTGTCAATACCGGCTCAAGTACCCGCATCATCAATGGTCAAGCCAGTAGTGAGACCACTTGGCAAATGCAACTCATGTCTCGTAGAGCGGGCGACATTACGATTCCGGCATTCACGGTTTCGGGTAAGAGTAGCGATCCAATCAAACTAAAAGTAGTTGCGCGCAGTAATGATGCCGATGAACAAAAAGACATCTTTATCAAAACGGAGTTAAAGCCAAGTAAGCTGTTTGTTCAACAAGCAGGCCTTTACACGGTTAAACTTTATTTAGGTAAAGACCTATTAGATGGACAACTGTCTGCGCCCGCGATGGAAAACGCACAAGTCACACTCCTTGGTAAGCAAAAAGAAGACTATGAAGTGCTTGATGGTCGCCGTTATATGGTCATTAGCCGAGAGTATCTGCTGCAGCCTCAAAAAAGCGGTGAATATACCATCGATCCCCCCATTTTTAATGGTCAAGTAAGAGAAAATTATCGTCGTATGTCGGTTTCTGCCATGGGCAAAGCTGAAATAATTGATGTGCAACCTGTCCCTGAAAATTATAATGGGGCATGGTTACCCAGTGAGTTAGTCAATTTAAGTGAAGAGTTTCAGCCTATTTCTGATAAAGTAGTGGTTGGTACACCAATCACTCGTACTATCACCTTAACTGCATTAGGCGTAACCAAAGAGCAGTTGCCTGAAATTCGCCTACCAGAAGTGGATGGCTTTAGAAGCTACCCTGATGAGAGCGAACGCAACCAACTTGCACGTGACGGACGTGTCATCTCACAACTTGTCAGCTCATATGCACTGGTGCCGCAAATTCCAGGCACTTACACCCTACCTGAAGTAAAAATGCCTTGGTTTAATACGGTAATTAACCGTGTGCAATATGCGACCTTGCCAGCTCGTACGCTGACCGTCATTGCCGATCCGAATCAAACGGTGCCAGCCATACCAAACATGACAGCCCCCATACAAAATCAACAGACAATTGAGCCAACTATTGTTGAAGTCCCAGTTGAAAAGACATTACTTGATTGGGGCATTTTAGTATCGGGCTATGTACTTTGGTTATTCACTTTGATTTTTGTTTGGCTTGGTTATATCGGTCGTAAAAAAGCAGTGATTGAAACTGAAACCAATGACTCATTCAAACCAAAAATGAGTTTAAGCTTGCTAACACAAGCGGCTAAAGCGAACGAGAAAACGCGCTTTTATCAGTTATTGAGTGAATTTGTTACCACAGAGCTCACCACAACCTCATTTAGTCAGTGGCAAAAAGATCTAGACAACTCTGAGCTAAAAGCAGAAATTGTAAACTTACAAGCAGCCCTTTATAGTAAAGGCACGGCTTCTGCAAACCTTGAAAAAATTGCTAAGCTAATATCTCAAATTGAGAAAAATCAAGCAGATCAGAAACGAAGCTCGCTACAGCCTCTGTACTGAAAATTTTTATGCTGAATGTGAAAGAAAAACTTACTTGCTAAGGTCTATTGGGTATGACCAAAAAACAACAACGCTACGAAGAGTTGGTTAAGCAGTACCAGACGGAGCTTTATCGCTTTGCCTACTGGCTTAGCAAAGATCCGACCGTAGCAGAAGACTTAGTACAAGAGACGTTTTTGCGTGCGTGGCGAGCTTTAGATTCTCTACAAGATGAGAAAGCGGTAAAGCCTTGGTTGTTAACCATAGTGCGTCGCGAAAATGCAAGACGATTTGAACGAAAACAATTCGATTATGCCGATGTCGACAATGACACCATAGTCGATAACCAAAGCACTACATTAGATTCAGAGATGGAACAAACGGTGATCCAAAGACAAATAAGTCAGCTCTCAATTGAATACAGAGAGCCATTACTTTTACAAGTTGTCATGGGGTGTTCTGGTGATGAAATAGCTGAAATTTTAGAGCTGAACAAAAATACTGTGATGACGCGTCTTTATCGCGCTCGTAACCAATTGAAAGAGGCATTGATGTCTCAACCACAAACCATGACGGGGGCTACAAACTGATGGATGAATTAGAATTTCGTCGTCGCGCATTTGCCGATCCCAACGATCCAGAAGTCATTGCGTTTGCACAGCAAAACCCTGAACAACAAAAGTTGCTAGATGAACTATTGTTGTTAGACGACAAAATAAACCTAGCACTCGATATACCCGTGCCAACAGATCTCACTGAAAAGCTGATGACGCAAACCAAAAACGCGCCTGTAAGCAATGTGACACAAGGCTGGTTTGGCCGTTTTAACAAACCTTTTGCGACCGCAGCATCAATCACATTAGCGGTTAGTTTATACTTCTTAAGTGTGGGTGGTTCGAGTGACCTACAAGCAGGCGAACATGCATTGGCGCATGTATATTATGAAGTAAAAGCGCTAGAGCGTGACAAAGAGGTTGGCTTACAAGTAGTCAACGAGAAACTTGCCATGTTAGGTGCTAAATTTGAGTCCTTACCTGGCAAAGTAACCTATGCGACTTTTTGTCACTTTAAAGGGCAACGCAGTTTACACTTAATCTTTCAATCAGATCACGGCCCTGTCACTGTGTTTGTTGTTCCACACTCAGGTGATGTTCAAGACAAGCAATTGGGTAAATTTAACGATGCACGTTTTACAGGTGTGATCTCTAACGAAAAGAAGGCCAACATGATCTTGGTTGCTGACAGAAATTCACCGGTCAACGACTACCAAGAAGACGTAAAACAAGCGCTCCGTTGGTTGTAGGCCTCATACAGAAACAAAAAAGGCGCACGAGGCGCCTTTTTTACTTTCATAAATCTATAAACAGTATCTAGCAAATAAACTCGCGACTGTTGCTGCTGTTGGCTTACCATGTTGCCAATCGCCTCCTTCAACACCAGAACCAGCAATGTCCATGTGCACATAAGGTAATGGTTGCTCTGAGTCTAAGCCGTGTTTGTCTAAACCACCTACTAGCGCTAAGAACGCCATTGGGAATTGGTGGCCTCGTGCTGTAACCGCTGATGGCGCATTGTTACTTGAAAGTACGTCATCGGCTAGCGTACGCGGCTGAACAAAGTCGTAATCTTCGCGACGACTACGATTTACTTCTGCTGCATCTGCCCATAAGTCACCTAAATCAGCAATTTGACGAGACACGTTGGCAGCGCGAGCTGGACCATTCTCAACATACGCACTGTATGGACCCACAGCACGAGCAGCGTGACCCGTTAATGTTGCCACAGTAAATAGCTCAGGGTTTACTTCATTCTTCGCAAGGTCTTTCACTTCACTCAATAGATCACCCATTGCCAAACGGCCTTCGGCATCTGTGTTACCGATGCGAACGCGTAAACCCTCACGACATGTGATGATTTCATCTGGTACGAAACAATCAGAACCAATTGAGTTACGAACAACCGCTAAATACGCAATGACTTTAACGCCTTTTGGCTGGTAATCAGCAACTGATTTCATGAAACCTGCCACCGATGCTGCACCGCCTTTGTCACGGCTCATACCTGCCATGAAACCACCGACTTTAAGGTCTGCACCACCAGTGTCATAGACTAAGCCTTTACCTACGAACAGTAAGGTTCTTTCAACGTTACCTTCAGGTTCGTAGGTCATTTTCACAACGCGAGGGTGATGACGTTCTACCGCATAAGATGCGCGCGCAACGGTCGCTAACATAGGGTAGTCATTGTTAATTGTGTCAATGCTATCAATAACTTCAACATCAACAACTGAGTCTTTTAACAGCTCAACGCAGTAGTCTGCAAATTTAGGTGGTGCCATACGCTCAGGCTCAGTACCACATAAATCTCTTGCCGCATATTGGCCCGCCGCAATGGCATTTAACTGCTTAACTTGCTGTTCGCTTGCACCCGCTAAAAATACCTGCTTAATCGGCTCAATGCCCTCACCGTAATACTCTCTTGCTTCAAGAGGCTGCCATAACGCTTGGCACATACCTAAAAACGCGACTTCTAAAGCTTGCGTGTAACGTGCATCATCGGCGATAGACGCAAGCTGTAATATAGGCTGAGTAACACCTGCCGCTTTTGCTTCGTTGATGGCGCTTTTGGCTGCTTCGAAAATACGACGAACATCATCATAGTCACGCGTTAATGGCCCCGTTGGTGTCACAATAAGACGTTTGCCCGGTAAGTTCTCTGCAAATAGTAATGATGCTTTTTGTTTAATGCGCGCATCAATTGCCAGTGCAGGTTCAACAATGTCATTTAGTTCTGCTTGACCTAAATCTTCAACATTACCGGTGATCACAATGACAGCATCTGCGTCAGTTGGAAGATTACCGTTAAAAGCAATCGCGAGAGGAAAAGACATAAAAAAGGCCCTTATTGTTATTCAATTAGGGCCAATTATCGGATAAATAAAGCTGTAAAGCTATAAACTGCGATTAATTCTCAGTTTCGCCTTCGACGCTGGTTTTATTCTGCTTGTGTTTGCCTATTACCGACCAAGCTTCAAGCATCACCAAGACACTGACAACCAACACAATTAAGTCTAAGACCACCAGCAACCAGTTGCCTTTCTCGTAATATTCCACCAGCTTAATTAGGCCAGCGAAGAAAGCCATCAAGATCACAAAGATCATAGGAATGAGGGTATACTTAGCTGGTCGACCTAGCTTGATTAAATATACAGACAGCACGAGTAAGGTAAGGCTTGCTAAGATCTGGTTGGTCGAGCCAAATAGTGGCCATAAAACCATACCACCCGTACCCGACGCGCCACCGGCACCAAATGCAAGCAGTAAACAGCACGCAACAGCAACAAAAGTTGCAACTAAGCCATTCTTAAGCAAGCCAATGTTATAAATATCGCCCCATTCTTGGATGATATATCGCTGCAAACGCACGCCAGAATCCATGGTCGTACCGGCAAACAAGACCACCATTACAGCCAGTAAAGTCGCTGCAATTTCAGCAGAAAATCCCCACCCTTCACTAATAAGATTTGAACCACCAGTAATAAATGCGCTGACGCTCCCCGCCCCTAGGTGGCTGTAAATTTCGTGCCATTCTTCTGGTGACACGGCCAACATTACACCACTCACCGCAACTAAAGTGATCAGTGCTAAACACCCTTCACCCACCGCACCTAAGTAGCCAACAAAACGGCCATCTGTTTCTTTATCAAGCTGTTTAGAACTCGTACCCGACGACACAATACCGTGGAAGCCAGATACCGCCCCACACGCGATGGTGACAAATAGCAACGGAATTATACTCGGAGTATCAATGGCTGTTTGTGTATTGAATGCAGGCGCTGTGATATCTGGCATCACCACAAATACGGCACCATAAAGTAGCACTAAACCCACTAACAACTGCATACCATTAATAAAGTCACGCGGCTGTAACAACATCCAAACCGGTAAGAGAGAGGCAACCGCCGCATAGATAAATAAAATGACTATCCAGTTCGCTTTGTCGGTTAAGCCAAACATTTCAGTTGGTAATGACACCGGCATTTCTGCGCCCATAAAAATCGTCGCATAAAGCACTGCAACACCAATCACGCACAGTGGAATAAGTGGGATCTGACGCTTTAATAACTGGCCGATAATAAGTGCAACAACAATGGCTGCCCAAGCAGGCACCACCGCACTCGGGTTTGCCACTAATGAATTGGCGATAACCACACCAAATACCGCATTCACCATAAGCAGCAACAAGAACACCACAATCATGAATAATACTCGCGTACGTTTACCTATCACACTTTCAGATAGTGCGCCCATTGATTTGCCTTTATGGCGCGTACTGGCCCAAAGAGCGCCCATGTCATGCACACCTGCAAAGAAAATCGTACCAAATACGACCCAAAGTACGGCTGGTACCCAGCCCCAGTACACAGCAATGGCTGGCCCAACAATCGGCGCAGCTCCAGCAACGGAGGTAAAATGATGCCCCCAAAGTACCAATTTATTAGTTGGCACATAATCAACCCCATCATTAAGCTCATGGGCTGGGGTAATAAAGCTATCGTCCATTTTAAAAATCTTAGTGGCGATGAACTTAGAATAGACAAACCAGCCAAATAGCATGCCGGCAATACCAAATAATACAATCAGAATCGACTGCATCAGATACTCCTTTTCTCAGTTATTATGAATACCAACCTTCAATAATACTTAATCATTTTTAGGGATTAAAACTGACGCTAGCTACGTTAAAAATTTCTTATTTAGAACAACTAAATCGCAAAATTTTCGCCTTGCCTACATGGATGTAGGTACCTCAGCGGTAGCAGGACGCGTCAGCGGTGCTATGAACAATTTTTTCTTGCTCGAAAATAGCCCATTTAATTAAGAAGATTGGTATTTCTTTATGCTCACCTTAACATGAAATTTACAAATTCAAATTAAGATTTTAGTTACCCCATAAATCATGGGGTGACTGTGTTTCAAACATTAAATTTTTTACTCAAGGAAGTAATACCCCTCACGCCAGAGTGAAGTTGTTCATTCTCTCTTAAAAAACCTAATTCATTAAAGCTAGACACTAATTAAAATGTTACAATATAACAAATCAATCAACCCAAAGTATACAGAGAGCTACCCGCTTTCTTATCAACGATTACTACCAAGAAAAGTGAAATATTATGGCAATTACTATCATCACAAATGCTGTGATTATTAATGAAGGAAAAACATTCAATGGCTGCGTAGCTATTGAGGAAGACCGCTTTATTTACATTGGTGAAACTATGCCTGAATACACCGATGCATTTATTATTGATGCAGAAGGTAAGTACTTAATACCCGGTGTGATTGACGGTCAAGTTCACTTTAGAGATCCAGGTGTAACACACAAAGCCGATATGGAAAGCGAATCTAAAGCTGCTGTTGCAGGTGGTGTCACTTCCTATATTGATATGCCAAATTCTCGTCCAAACGTGTTAAACCACCAAGTTTGGCAAGCTAAAAACGCTCTGGCTGCAACTAAATCTCTGGCTAATTATGACTTTTATATGGGCCTGAATAACGATAATGTTGACGCGCTGCTAGACACTGATACAACAGGATACTCTTGTTTATCTGATGACGGCTTATACTTCGCAGGACCTGGAAACTTGCTTGCAGATAGTGAAGAAACCTTAGATAAGATTTTCTCAAAAAGTAAGAACATCATTGCTATCCATGCTGAAATCGAAGGTATTATTCACGAGAACGAACAAAAGTTTAAAGCTGAATATGGCGAAGATGTGCCTGTTAAATTTCACCCTATTATTCGTTCTGAAGAAGCGTGTGTTAAAGCAACCGAACGCGCAATTCGTTTAGCCAAGAAACACAATGCACGTTTACACGTTTTACACCTGACCACGGCAAAAGAAGCGGCAATGTTCCGCAATGATATTCCACTTGAAGAAAAGCGCATTACAACTGAAGCCAGTGTGCATCATTTGTGGTTTAACGACAGCGACTACGAAGAAAAAGGTACCTTAATAAAGTGGAACCCAGCTATCAAAACCGAGCAAGACCGTTTAGGGCTCATTGCTGCGATTAACGATGATCGCATTGACATTATTACCACAGATCATGCTCCACATACTCTTGAAGAAAAGCAAAACACGTACTTCAAAGCAATGTCGGGCGGCCCATTTGTACAACATTCATTGGTTGCCATGATTGAGCTTCACCAACAAGGTTATCTCACTCTTGAGAAGATAGTTGAAAAGATGTGCCATAACCCTGCACTACTTTATGGTTTTAAAGACCGAGGCTATATTCGCCATGGTTATAAAGCCGATTTTACACTTGTAGATATGGACTCACCTTGGACTGTGTCTAAAGACAATATCTTATATAAATGTGGTTGGAGCCCAGTTGAGGGCCAAACTTTTAGAGCGCAAGTTAAACAAACTTATGTGAACGGCCATAAAGTATTTGATAACGGCGAATTTGATACCAGTAAAAAAGGGGAACAACTAGAACTCCTGCCATGGGAAGAGCGCACTTACGTAAAAAATGCTTAAGACATACTTTTCTTAAAAACCTAACTATTGCCGTCAAAGCTGATATTAGCCTTGGCGGTATTTTTTGCTTCACTCCACTCACCGGTTTAAACTAACTAAAGCCAAATCACGTTCAACCTAATATGAAATTTTACCTCGATATTCACTTATTCGGCGCACTTACCCTAACAGCAAATAAAGCGGAACCCAATAAAACAGAGTACAGAAAATGCTTTAACAGCGGCTATTCTCTCACTCTAGAAGACAATAATTTTACCCGCTTATTTTTAAATTTTGCTGACGGCTTTCATGCTTTTAAGCCATACACTTGTGGCATTTTTTTCCGCGAACACACATTTTATTTTGATGAAGGCACAAGAGTAGAAGAAATAGAAGCGATTTTCGGAAAAGCGGTAGACGGCTTTAAAGATAGCATTGAGATAAGCCGTACATTTATTGTTAGCAATCTAGAAATAGAGTTTAGTTGGTACCACGACAACGAGGGAACGGCACTAACCTACATGATGATTCAACACGACAACGGTTTTTATCATGGTAGCTGACCTGCTGCTAGCTAGAACCTGCAGCTAACTAGAAAATAAGTGCATTTGGTTATGACTGGTTTCTTTAGCCGATAACCCCACCTGAATGCCAATCAATCGAACGGCTTTGTGACCTTGGTTCCGTTCAAGTAAATCCGTTAATAACTGGCAGAATAAAGCACTGTCTAACTTATCAAACTGGCATTCTTTACTAACTAATTGAAAGTCGAAATATTTCACTTTGACTCCCAATTTTATGATGTGTTGCTCGTCTAGATATTTACTAGCTCGAGTTTTGAGCTCAGGTAATAGTTGTTTGATAATACGCATTTTCAACACGTCTATATCAGCAGTGTCTTGTTCAAATGTGGTTTCTACCCCCACAGACTTTCGCACCCGGTCGGTTTCGACCCGTCGCTCATCAATACCATGACACCGACGCCAAAGCATATCGCCTAGTTTTCCAAATTTTTGTTTAAGCAAAATTTCATCAGCATTTTTTATATCACGGCCAAACTCTAAACCATGGGCGAGCAATTTTTGTATGGTCACTTTCCCGACACCGGGGATTTTTTTAAGTGGCAGGTCTTCAATAAATGCATTCACCTTATCTGGGGTGATCACAAATTGACCATTGGGCTTATTTTCATCACTGGCAATCTTCGCTAAAAACTTAATCGGGGCGATCCCAGCTGAGGCAGTCAAACCCGTTTCTCTATAAATATCATCACGAATTTGTTGTGCAATTAAAGTTGCACTGCCTTTACATTGAGTGCAATCCGTCACGTCTAGGTAGGCTTCATCTAGAGACAAGGGTTCAATTAAATCAGTATAACGGGAAAAAATGGCTCTGATCTGTTGCGAAATATCTTTATAAAGCGACATTCTCCCAGGTACAATACGCAAATGCGGGCATAGCTTTTTGGCCTGATAATTAGACATAGCAGCACGCACCCCATATTCACGAGCAATATAATTTGATGTCGCCAAAACACCACGATTGCTATTGCCGCCAATCGCCATTGGTACTTTCGCCAACTCAGGATTGTCCCTCATTTCGACTGCGGCATACTCAAAACCACGGATGAAAACTGTAAGTGACAAGCAAGTGAGTGAGTGAAAAACCCTAAATAACAACACATTAACCAACACAAATTAACTTACCAAAACCACTTACTAAATTCTATATGACTTACAGACTCAAACTTTAGTCCATCAAACAACTCATTCACTTCCAACTCTACAAAATATCATACTCTCTTAACTAAGTTAGGGTGACAAATGTTCACAATAGAAGCTTTTTACAAAGACAGTGACGTCCACATTAACGAAAATATGATTAATTAGAACTGAGATAACTCATTAAACAACCTTTATAGTGACGATAAGACTATGGGAAGCAGTTTCGCTGTATTTCGGGCATCATCAAGCGCCCTGTGGTGGAACCCTGTGTATGCGCCAAAAGAAATTTCCATGGCTTTTTTTAATCCAACTGGTTTTTTCAATTTACAGGCTCTTCTATATGCCTGTTTCAAATTCAATGTATTTGATGGAGAAAATGGTGTTAATTGGTGAAAGGAACAGTCGATGTTGATTTGAATTAAATCATATGATCCCCAAGTGACTAACAGCAGCTCATCGTCCAATGGTAACCAATTCAGAAAATCCTTAAGATATTTTGAAATGGCTCAGATTTCACTAATTCAGATTGTTTAATACCTGTTAATTCGGCGCAAAATTTACTAATTACTGGGTGCCGAATTGGTCTTATGAGGGATTGGAATTCATCAATAACATGACACTGTTTTTTATCAATTAATACTGCGCCAATCTCTATAGTTTCTCTTTCTTCCCGAGCTAAGGAGTCGTCATTTGCGCAAGTATGCTCTATATCTAATACTACAACTCTCTCAATAGAGCTTTTAGAACAAATACCATGAACTTTATTCATTCTATTGAATCTTTATATTTAAGGTTCGGGAATATATTTAAAAGGTGTATTTTTACCTGCTCTATTAACTCTTCCTTCCTCACCGCTTCTCGTTCTATAGATACAGAAATAGCACCTTTCCCATTGTGACCAATGAATGCGTCGCCAAATCCCGCCTCATATAAACGGTTATCAATATCATCCATACTGAGTGACAAGTCACCAACGTTCAGATGAATGCTGATTTCAAATAACTTCATGCTATTACACTCACTGTGCTCAATGTTCGAATTATCAAATTTAGCTTGAACTCGTAACCAGAACTCGTCTGGCATGCCTGTAACCATTCTTAACTTACTCGCTAAAGCCTTAGTAACTGGGACTTCATGCTTCAGAAAACCATAAAATTGGAGCTCAGGTATACCTAAGCTGACAATTACATCTTTATAGATGAGGCCATTTGCTTGAGCTTTGGTCAAAAATAAATCTTTAAAGAACGTTGCTGGATGCAGTGTTTGTTTGTTTTTAGGGACGTTAACAAAGCCGCTAGCATCAGTATATTGTTCAATAGGAATTAAACCTTCTACTAATGCGTCAATGTCTAATCTGGCTGGCGAAGAGATATTTGAATTGGCACAGTTGATCTGTTCAAGTTTATTCTTACTTCTTTTTCTTGATGTAAAAATATTAACTCCAGGGTTCTTAAGTGAGCTAATTTTAAATGGGTTTACGCGTTGTGGTTTGCTTTCTTTTGTCATATCAAAAAAATATCCAAAGCGTTTCTAAAAAAGGCTAACATAACTATAAGAGAAAGCAGTATTTCGATAAGATTTAGATCAGGATGAAGGCTTATTTAAGTATTTAGATCAGAATGAAGCCTTATTGAAGAAAAATACTGTAATGAAGCCTTAGTTTCGATCAGGATGAAGCCTTATTGAAGAAAAATATTGTAATGAAGCCTTGGTTTCGATCGGGATAAAGCCTTATTGAAGAAAAATACTGTAATGAAGCCTTGGTTTCGATCGGGGTAAAGCCTTATTGAAGAAAAATATTGTAATGAAGCCTTGGTTTCGATCGGGATAAAGCCTTATTGAAGAAAAATACTGTAATGAAGCATTGGTTTCGGTCAGGATGAAGCCTTATTGAAGAAAAATACTGTAATGAAGCCTTGATTCTGATCTAAAGATAGTTCTTAAATACGGCACAATCGATGATGCAATCGCAAAGGTTAGGCCAGCCTTCAGTAATCAGGGAAACCTTTGTATGATTTCAGAGATATTTATATGAGTAAAATGAATAGCCAAGAATTTGAATGAGCAAATACATTGTTCATATAACGTAGATTTTAACGTATTATAATTACACAGCAGCATGACAGCTGTGAATTTGATTATAAAAATAAAGCAAGGAGCTGTATGGCAGTCTTAAACCCAAGTGTAATTGAATCACTTCAAATTGAGAATTTTATTTATCATGTAATTCGTCATGATTTAGATGAGCCATCTTTTAACGATGAAGTCTCTTTAGAACAAGAGCAAAAAGAGTTTTTTGAAAAGCAAATCAGGCGCGCCTGTGAGGGAACTCAGTTTTTATTTTCAAATCCTCAGTATAATAATTGTTGTATCGACTGTGTCGAAATTTTAAATGACACAACGTCTTTAGTCCCTAAATCACGAATGCTAGCGCAGCGATTTTTTACGGCTCACAACCTGACAATGAGTGATGGAATTTTCATAGTTGCAGTCGTTTCTGTTCTCATTGGGGATGAGCGCTATAAGTTACTTTCTTTCCTCAAAATTGATTTTACAACCGTGTATCAGCAAAGGCGAAACAACGTTGATGGAAGGCAAATCGTTTCTCTCACAAGAATCCTCGACTCCTTGGCAGATACGCCAAGAGCGCTACAAAAGTGGGCTATTATAGATCCGGGAACTGAGTTTGCGTGGGATGTTATTGCTCTACAACGAGGTAAAACTGGTAAAGATAAAGATACGAACGAGGCAATATCTGACTATTTTAGAAGCTTTTTGCAAGTAATTGTGAGGGATAATCCTTCTTCTCTAACGAAAAAAACTGTTGCCAGTACATCAGATTGGTCGAAAGAAGTTGCAGGCATGTTGCCATCTCATGTTAAGCATACTGATATTAAAGCTCGATCTGTTTCATATTTTGATTCACATGAGCAGTTTGATACAGACAGCTATACTGATCATGTGCTGGGAACATTTATTCCCTTAGAACTGATGGAAGATGGCTTGTCTGATGAGCAACAACAAGATAAAGAGCGGTATCAACAATTACAGACTGAGTGTAGAGCTTCGCTAGTTAGTATGCTTACTGAAAAGGAAATTGCTGGGCAAGTGTTCGAATCTCGTCCCAATTCAATACCTAGCTCAAACAGGAAAAGCAAATTAGTTACAGGTGAAGATGTAACCATATTTTTTAAAGGTGAGTTGACCGAAAATAATATCAACATCACTGAAGATAATGGTGAAAAAATTATAACTATTCGTACAACTCAGTTTGAAATGACCTAAGTATGCTGGAAACGTTAAGAGTCCTTATAGAACATACAACGATGTCTGAACTAGATGACAGAGTTGAGTTTTCATTCAAGCCATCACAAATCCGAGCTCTAGAAAATATTGAGGTTAACCAGTTTTCTCCTTTTAAATTACGCTGGGAGCGAGAGCTACAGGATGATTGGAGTGAGTTTGACAGAATTCCTGATGACGCGAATTGTAAGGCGATAATAAGTAAGCATGACATCCTTGAAAGTGAAGTCATTACGGATGTAAATGGCCATGTTCAAAAACTACTGTTCCTATCTGAGGTTTTTTATCTCAATTGGCTGCAAAAAGTTACGTCAGAAATGTTTAGTAAGGATGGCTGCCTCAACAAGTTTAGCTCAACTGTAATCTGGCTAGGGTTTGGTGACATACAAGTCCAAGGCGAGCGCTTGTCTATTATATCTTTGGATAGAAAGCCCTCATCGATTTTTAAAAATGACGATAATATTGCAATTCCAAGTAGCACGGATATCAAGGCTCAAACACATTTTGTTGGGCAAGCAGAAACAATCTGTGAGCCACTAAATTATCGACTGCCACGTAACGTAAAAGCATGCGCTTTAACTCAACCCTTTTATAACGCTTACGAGCAACTACTTTGTGTCGCTTTATCAAAAGAGTTCTTAGGGTCAAATGACATCGTCATATCTGGAATAAAGCGCTTAAACATGAAACTGGTTGGTGAAGATCATAGCTGCGATTTATCCCAACTAGAAACATTAGAATCTGTCGTTTCCTGGATTTATGAAGAACGAATCCAAGTTCGATTGCTCTTGGTTATGGATCGAGTGAGTCTAGATTTAGTTGATAACACCTTCCTAATTCCAAGCATTTATGCTCACTTAGCCAATGCCCTTGAACAAGCCAAAGATAAATATGAATTCGTTATAAAAGATAGGAAAGAAGCTCATGCAAAAGAGCTATCTGACTTTCAAAAAGATATTAAATCAGCTACTGACGGATATTCGAAATCAACCAATGATTTGGTATCAGGGTTGTTTAAAGATGCTTTATCAGCAATTTTTTTCTTAGCAATTATGCTTTTCTCACGCTTAATAGGAAAAGAAGAACTACTTGATTCTGAAAACGTTCACTGGTTATTTAAGATATTAGCAGGCTATTTACTCGTTAGCCCATTGATTCGAATTTACTTTGAAAGGCAATCATTGATTTTAGCGTTGAGTGACTTATCCCATTGGAAGGACACCACCCGAAATCACATTTCACACAACGATGTAAGTGATCTTATTGATTCCAGAACATCCCCATATAAGTGTTTGTATCGAAAAGCTATGCTTTTGGTAATCTTATCTTCAATAGCACTATCAATATTTGCTTGGAATATACCTAGCATATTGAATCATGACGGTGTCTTAGAAGAACAGTCGAAATCAGAAGTGACTCCATCATCAGAGCTTCCCGCAACAAACCTGAATTTACTTAAAGGCGCTTCAGAAGATAAACACGCAGAATCAGAAGTCAATCACAAACCTGAGTCATCAAAATATATTGAACAAGAATCACCTAAAGCATCGATAAAAAAGACAGAAAACAAATAATAAGTAGGGAAACGATGTCTCGAAAAAAGTTTATGGAATCGCATGGAGCCACGAATCGAAACGATCGCTATGGATGGGCTT
>CAYZOE010000089.1:0-20062 GCA_964479805.1 uncultured Pseudoalteromonas sp.
ATTATAGGGAGAAATTAAAAGTGCGCAACCCCTTTTTGCAATTAATTTTAAGAAACATGTGTAACCGTTCAAAAAGAAGTCAAAACCCTGTTTTCAGTCGCTTTTTGCTAACATTTAATACAGGTTATTTGCATTTAAAGATTAAGTTCTAGTTAGATCTTAACCTCATCACACCTTCTTGAATGGTGGAAGCAATTAATTTACCTTTTCTATTAAAGAATTGCCCTCTTACTAGACCTCGGCCACCACTCGCGCTTGGACTATCGACAGTATATAGTAACCATTCATCCATTCTGAATGGACGATGGAACCACATAGCATGATCTATCGTTGCAACTTGCATATTAGGTTGTAAAAAAGAAAGCCCATGCGGTTGTAGTGCCGTTGGCAAAAACTCAAAGTCTGACGCATATGCTAATAAGTAGTTATGTATGCGTCTATCATCTGGCATTGTGCCATTTGCTCTAAACCAAACATGTCGTTTGGCTTCCGTGCTTTTTGGTTTGAATGGATTCTGAAAGTTTACAGGGCGCATTTCAATAGGCATTTCGCAGGTAAATTTATTTCTCAGTTGCTCAGGAATTAGATCTGCGTGCTCTTGGTAAAACTCAAGCGATGACTTAAGGGTTTCTGGTGCTGGCACATCAGGCATCTCTGTTTGATGAGATAATCCCTCTTCATCCCCCTGAAAAGAAGCTGTCATATAAAAGATGGGTTTACCATATTGGATCGCGCAAACGCGGCGTGTACTAAAGCTTCTCCCATCTCTGATAGTTTCGACATCATAAACAATTGGTTTGCTGGCATCGCCCGGGCGTAAGAAGTATGAGTGCAAAGAATTAACATAACGATCTGCTGGCAACGTATATTTGGCTGCAGATAAGGCTTGTCCCATTACCTGACCACCAAATACCTGAGGGAAACCGAGGTCTTGGCTTTGTCCTCTATAAATCCCTTGTTCAATTTCTTCTAATGAAAGAAGTGAAAGTAAATTCTCTAATACCTGACTCATAACTCATTAACCTCAGTCAACATAACGCTTTAATCATACTACACGTATCCGTTTATTGTGAATTTACCTTGCTCAGCTTTGTTATTTTATCAACAATATAAAAAACATTATCTGAAGATTTTTATGGCTTATTGGTTATTCAAAACAGAACCTGATGCATTTTCCATAGATGATTTGAAAAATGCACATGAGCAAAGCACGTTTTGGGAAGGTGTAAGAAACTATCAGGCTCGAAACTTTTTAAGAGATAAAGTCAAATTAGGTGATCAGATCTTTATTTATCATTCTAGCTGTAAAGTTCCTGCTATTGTAGGGATCGCAGAGGTAATAAAAGAAGCACACCCAGATCCTCACCAATTCGATCCGAGAAGTGATTACTTTGATGAAAAATCAAAACCAGATTCCCCAAAGTGGTTTGGTGTTACTGTTAAATTTAAAGAAAAGTTAATACCTATTTCTCTGAAACAGATTAAGGCTGAACCCAGAATTATAGATTTGCCCCTCAAAAAAGCTGGTCGATTGTCTATCATGCCAGTTACAGAGGAAGAGTTTTTGATATTGAAACATTATCATAATAGCGAGCAGAGATAGCTGCTCGCTATTATTCACTTTAAAAAACTATTTGATTTCTGACCACTTTACTTCTGACTGTAAAATGCGCTCGGGTGAAATATAGTGAAGAATATCACCGCCTTTAATTTGATAATTTAAAGGTGGGTTCAAATCCATATTAAATGCGTTTAGATCATGGGCAACCCCCAAAATAATCGCTTCATGCTTTTCTTTGAAATAATGGAAGAAAGCAGAGAAAGGTAATGCTGCAATATTTTCAGGTAATCGCACACTAAATTGAGTATCGCCGTGCAAAGTTGAGAGCAATTCCTCTTGCACGCGACTCGAACCAGGGTCTTGCATTGCGCGCACCAAAATCTCAGCTGACTTGGTACTAGAACACTCAACATTTTTACAATGAGTACGAAGCAGGCTGACTTTACTCTCATCAATAAAATGCGCGCTAATATGTGCCGCTTCTTTTATTAGCGGGCTTATCATTAACGCAGTTGTAAAAGTCTGATCGTCATCTTTGCCGTCTATGATAATTTTATCAGCTTGAGAGATAGCAATACGATCCAGTTCTTTTTCATCTGTAAAACTCGTCAGATGGGCAAATTCAACTTCAGAATAGTTGGCGAGTGGATGCTCTTCGAGATCATTAACTGCAAGGATGATTTGTCGGTCTTTTCTTTTATTGTCGGCCAGTATGTAATCAACAATCTTTTTTGTTCTCTGCTCATGCCAGCCAAAGATAACAATGTGATCTGTTAAGTGTGCTAAATTTTTGTTTCCCGTCATTGCTCTTTTTACCCAAAATGTAACTAACTGCCCGACTTTGCCAAGCAAAACACCAAATAACGCTAAGCCAAATGGAATTTGAAATAATGCCACGACCCAACGACCCATAGACGTTACGGCGCTCATGTCGCCGTATCCTACCGTTGAGGTGGTGACAACATAATAGTAAAAATAGGTGTTAAGCCCCAATAGCTCGGTTTCGTTTGCAGCAAGAAGAAGTAGCCAAGTTGCAGCTATATGCAACACTGTTACTGCTATTAATAACTGCCAACTAGCTTTGTCTATATGTGCTCTCAAAAGCATAGCTAGTTTTTTTAAATACAAAGGCATAGCTAAAATAATTAGATTTAATGATTCTGTTCACAATACGCGATATCTATTTGCTTGCAAATACCACTTTAAATAAATCTAGGATAGACTTACAGATGACTTCATTCTAGGTATATTAGATTTCTACCTCGTGTTAGGTATACTAAATTTATCTTCTTCTAAAGGATAATGACATGGCTGGTGTTTTAGCTTCTGTGGATCAAAGAACTCAACTGGTGGGTGAGAACCGACTTGAGTTGCTGTTATTTCATTTACATAGCCGCCACCTTTTTGCTTTAAACGTCTTTAAAGTAAAAGAAGTTGTAAAACTGCCACATCTAAACATCATGCCAAACGCGCATCCGAAAGTATGCGGTGTAACTAGCATACGTGGAGAGTCTATTCCTGTCATTGACCTTCGCAAAGCAATTAATTTGCCAGAATGTCAGCGTGATGAAGACTGCAATCTCGTTATCACTGAATACAACCGTACTGTTCAAGCCTTCTTAGTCGGCAAAGTAGACCAAATCATCAATACCACTTGGTCTGATATTATGCCTCCGCCGAGTTCAGTAGGTAAAAACCATTATCTTACTGCCTTTACAAAACTAAAGCGTGACGGCCAAGAGCACCTTGTTGAAATTATCGACGTTGAGAAAGTATTGGCTGAGATTATCAGTTACAACATACAAATTTCAGAAGACGTACTAGATGAGTCAATCTTGCCTGAATTTCAAGGTAAGAGAATTCTTCATGCAGATGACTCACCAACCGCACGCCGCCAGGTATCAGACACACTAGCACAATTAGGAATTGAAATTATTCCGGCAACTGACGGGCAAGCCGCGCTAAATATACTCAAGCAATGGGCTGATGAAGGAAAAGACCTTAATCAAGAAATTCTTGCTGTGATCACCGATGCCGAAATGCCTGTGATGGATGGTTACAGGTTAACCTATGAAATTAGGAACGACACTCGCCTAAAAGACCTCTATGTCATTTTGAATACCTCATTAAGTGGTAGCTTTAACCAAGCTATGGTTGAGAAAGTAGGCTGTAATGCATTTCTATCTAAATTCCAACCTGATTTGTTAGTTGAAGAAGTTCAAAATCGTTTGAAAGAATATCTGAGTCAATAAACTGGTTATTTATACAGTCTAAAAATTTATTATTTTATAGTATTTTCAATATGTTAATTTTTTACGTCTAGTAAAATTGCGACACTCTATGGGAAATAGGCGCTAGCCTAGGTATACTTTGCTGCATTCTGATTTGGCAAGGTAACTTAATGGACGTTTCTGACTTAATTGACGGCTTAAACGATAAACAACGCGAAGCTGTGGCTGCTCCTTTGCAGAATATGCTGGTGCTAGCTGGTGCTGGCTCAGGTAAAACGCGAGTGCTTGTTCATCGTATCGCATGGTTGATGCAGGTAGAGCACGCCTCTCCTTATAGTATTTTTGCTGTGACTTTTACCAATAAAGCCGCTAAAGAAATGCGTACCCGTGTAGAAGAAACGCTTAAGTCGCCTGTCGGCGGCATGTGGATCGGAACTTTCCATGGTTTATCTCACCGAATTCTTCGCGCTCATCACCGCGAAGCAAACTTACCTGAGGCATTTCAAATCTTAGACACTGACGACCAAGTGAGGATGATCCGTCGTCTCTTGAAAGCCATGAATATTGATGAAAAGAAATGGCCGCCAAAGCAAATAGCCTGGTATATCAGCGCTCGTAAAGATGAAGGTCAACGCCCAAAAGATATTCAAGCCTATGATGTGAACGAACAACTCATGTTGCGTGTTTATACTGCATATCAAGAAGCCTGTGACAGAGCAGGTTTAGTCGACTTTGCTGAAATCTTATTGCGCTGCTTTGAGCTGTTACAACAACAGCCAACATTACTTCGCCATTACCAACAGCGTTTCCGTCATATGTTGGTTGACGAATTCCAGGATACTAACAACATTCAATATCGCTGGCTTAAACTGCTGGCTGGCGGTGACAGCAATATCATGATCGTTGGTGATGATGACCAAAGTATTTACGGCTGGCGTGGCGCTAAAATCGAAAATATAAAACGCTTCTTAGATGACTTCGATGCTGAGACTATCCGTCTCGAACAAAACTATCGTTCTACGGCAACCATTCTAAAAGCATCAAACGCGCTGATTGAAAACAACGCCGAACGAATGGGTAAAAGTCTTTGGACCGATGGTAACCAAGGTGAACCTATTTCAATTTATGCCGCTTTTAATGAGTTGGATGAAGCCCGTTTTGTGGTCGGCAAAATTAAGACTTGGCTGAATGGGGGCAATGCTTTACAAGACTGCGCTATTCTTTATCGCAACAACGCTCAATCTCGTATTCTTGAAGAAGCCATGTTACAAGAAGGCTTAAAGTATCGTATATATGGCGGTATGCGCTTCTTCGAACGCCAAGAGATCAAAGATGCTTTATGTTATCTACGACTGATCTGCAACCGTCAGGATGATGCCGCATTTGAGCGAGTTATTAATACCCCTGCACGTGGTATTGGTGACAAGACACTAAGCCATATCCGTGACTGTGCACGAAATGAATCTATGCCATTATGGTATGCTGCAAAAGCAGTTTTAGAGCAAAAGCATTTAGCAGGCAGAGCAGCCACTGCCGTCAATAAGTTTGTGGAGCTTATCGAGTATCTCAGCGATAAAATCGATGAGCTAGAGTTAAGCGAACAAGCCAAACAGACCATTGAAGTGTCTGGCCTAATGGCAATGTATCAAGCCGAAAAAGGCGAGAAAGGTCGCGCTCGAGTAGAAAACTTAGAAGAATTGATCAGTGCCTGTGGGCAATATGAACCGCCAATCGATGAAGACTTTAGTTCGCCACTACAAGGCTTTTTAGCTTATACATCACTAGAAGCCGGCGAAGGCCAAGCAGATGAACACGAAGATGCGGTGCAAATGATGACCTTGCACTCAGCAAAAGGCCTAGAATTCCCGCTTGTATTTATGGTTGGTGTAGAAGAAGGCATGTTCCCTTCTCAACAAAGCCATGAAGAGTCTGGTCGCTTAGAAGAAGAGCGCCGCTTGTGTTATGTTGGTATGACCCGAGCTATGGATAAACTCTATATTAGCCATGCTGAAAGTCGTCGTTTATATGGACAGGAAAAACATCATAGCCCTTCACGCTTCTTACGTGAAATCCCTGAAGACTGTGTAGAAGAAATTCGCATTAAAACACAAGTTTCACGCCCAGCAAGTACAGGTCGCTTCAGTAACACCATCACTTTGGCAACTTTTGAAGATAGCGGCTACAACCTTGGTCAACGTGTGTTACACGCCAAGTTTGGTGCTGGCACCGTATTAAACTACGAAGGGAATGGCGCGCAATCACGTATTCAAGTCAACTTTGACGATGTGGGTACGAAATGGCTTGTCACTGCTTATGCAAGACTCGAAAAAATATAATCTAGAGGCGCTATTTGAGCGCCTTACTTTTAATCAGCATCGTCAGTTAGTGCTGTTTTGCGGCTCACAGAAGTGGGCTGCCACCGAGTTAAATAAACTCACTAGAAAAACAACTTCTTTTTTAACACTGTCAAAAGAACCGGCTTTTAACCAGGCGCAATGGCCTGAGCATCTTCATCAAATTCTCGGCCAAGAGTTCGAGGTCGCAATATACGACAGTTACTCAGGGATTATCCCCAATAAACTGGCAGCACTGAGTGGCACAGTAAAGGCAGGTGGAATACTTGCGCTCGTCTTACCTGAACTTGCGCAATTAAGTTCTTGGTGTGACCAAGGTATCACAACTTGGCAAAATCATGAGCAATTGCTAACTTCTAGTCCATTTTTAATGCGTTGGCAAAGCTTATTTACTCAGTTACCTATCTCTATAATTTCTGAAACTATAAACGATAGGCTGTCTTTGCCTGGTTTAAAACCTGCTTCAGAGCTTAACCATAGATTAAGTGAGCAAAGTGAGATTATTAAAACGCTAAGTAAATTATTAACCAAATCGCAGCAACATATCTTGCTTACTGCCGATAGAGGTAGAGGTAAATCATCTGCTTTAGGTTTATTAGCGAGCAAGATGCCTGAGCAATCATTTGTAGTATGTTCACGACAATATCAAGCGGTAAAAAGTAGCTTTACACATTTAGCAAAAGCGCTCGATATTAAGTATTCAGGCAGTGAAAAAACAGTCGCTAATTTACGCTTTTGCCCACCAGATAAGCTACTTCAAGAAAATATCAGCGATGACATAATCCTTGTTGACGAAGCAGCGGCTTTACCCGTACCAACCCTCATCAAAATAGCGGATAAGTTCAAGCGCTGTGTATTTGCATCTACCTTAGTAGGCTATGAAGGAAATGGTCGAGGTTACACGTTAAGATTTAAACGTTTTTTAGCAAAACACTACCCCGCCTATCAACAATTAGTCCTCAATACGCCAATTAGATACGAAGATGACGATCCATTAGAGAGTAGTATAAACAAACTATTCGCGCTCGATGCCGAGTTTAACGGACCTAAACAGCTTGAACAGTTCGAGTTCATCCATATCACATCTGAAGATTTACTTCACGATGAGCATTTGCTCAGACAAGCATTTTCATTATTGGTACTCGCCCATTACCAAACTAGCGTCAATGATTTAAGGCAGTTGCTCGACCAACCTGATAACAAACTCTTTGCAATCAAACAGCAAAATAATTTGCTTGGCATTTGTCTGGTCAGCATTGAAGGCGGCTTAAATGCTGAAAGTATGGAAGCGATTGCGCAACAAAACAGGCGACCCAAAGGGCACTTGCTACCTCAACAGCTTTATCATTTACTTCAGCAAGATGCATTTTTGAGTCATAAAGCCGCTAGGATTATTCGAATAGCTATTGCACCTGATTTTCAAAGCCAAAAACTGGGTCAGCGGTTATTAAATTATACCGAGCAGCAACTCGAAGATGAAGTCGATTACTTTGGCAGTAGTTTTGGCTGCACCGCACAGTTATTAAAGTTTTGGCAAAACAACGATTATCAAATTGTGAAGTTAGGCTTTAGACAAGACAAAGCAAGCGGCGAGTATTCTGCGGTTGTTTTAAAAAGCAATGTGGACCTCTCTGAAGATCTGAATCTGCTGCGAGCACGCTTCTGTCAACAATTTACTTATCAATTGCTCACTCACTATCAAATGCTAGATGCTTCGCTTGTCAGTCAATTGCTCAAACCCGTGTCTGATAACTCTGACATTTCTCCCACATATAAACAGCAGTTAAGAATATTACTCGAACAACCTGCATATATTGAGCAAGGCTTAGCATTTATTTGGCAAATAGTGTCACAGAACCCACAACTACTATACAACCTTTCGACCATTTCCCATCGACTATTGATCAGGCTAGTATTGCAAGGTAACAAAAAAAGCGAAGTTCAGAAGGAGTTATGTATTGAATCAAAAAAACAACTAAACCAGTGTTTATCAAATCTAATTTCAGAAATTTATGCTCAAATTTAAGCCTTCTAATTGCTTATTTTGAGCAACTCAACAAGCAGGTTAGAATTCTAGGCGCGCTCGTCGAACTAGATGTAAGAGGTGGTGATTATTAGCCAAACCATCCCCTCAAAAATGCATGCTTTTTTATTTAAGATATAAAAGTGCATGCTTTATCTTGCTATATTTTTACCCCTAATAATCCATGTTTGAGCAAACGTAAATATTTTTAGCTAAACCCTATACGGGTGCTGAATTTTTAAGAGATAAACCCGTATTCAAAGTGTTTAACTTAAAATTCAACTACCTTGATGAAGTAAATAACAAATCAGCTACTTAGTTGACTAATTCGGTATAGCATTAAAAGAGCCTCACCCCAGTAATAAGAATGAGAGAGTTAAAACCTCAAATAGTTAAGCTAATTTCGTAGAAATACCAATGAAGTTAGAAAGCATTCAAACTAATTAGCAAGAGTAAAACCAGCAATGTTTCTATAATAGATACTAATGAGCCGATATCACAATTTATCCTGTTACCAAAAAAGCAGAATAAGGAATTCGCTTTCACCACTGTATCAATCGTCTAAATCGAAGATCTATTGTGCAAGCTTACTTAACTAAGCCAATTAATGATCATCGAGGTGGTACCATGCCCAGTCTCCTGAAAAGGATAAATTTTTGGGTCGTTCAGAATTACGTTAAACACACATTTCACCTTTTGCACACGCTATGTTTGAAAGGTATCTCAATACATTAATGTTTAGTCGTGCAGCAAAAATATGTCCTTTTCCATTAAGCCCTAGCTGTATCCTCAATACCTTCAGCAAAGTGATCACCCAAGATGCTGAATTGCAGTATTTATTTAGATAAAGCTGAAGCAAAAGAAATTACCAATTTTCCGTTCATATCACTCGTAATTGATCTATCATTAGACATGATTATAAGTATGATGAGGCAGACATGGATTTAATTAACTTTCGTGTTGGGCAAAAAACAATTTCTTTAAAGATCTTAGACATATTGCTTACCGAGCGCTATGAAGGAAACCTAACCTCATTGCCAAATGGCAACCCAAGCTTTCTAGGAGTTAAAGATTACATGGGTACGCCAACACCAATATTTGATTTGGGCTTAATTTTAAACAACCAATCATCTTCAGAAGTAAACCAGGCATTAGTTAAGCTGCTTCATGATCGAGAACAAGACCAAAAAGCTTGGTTAATAGCTCTTGAGCATAGCATTCATAAAGGCGTCGCTTTCACAAAAGCGCGAGACCCTCATCAAAGTGAGTTTGGTAAATGGTTTTATAGCTTTAAAACCGATAATGAAGACTTAAAAGCGCTACTTGCACGTTTTGAAGAGCCCCATACAAAATTATACAACCTTTCAAACACCTTATTAGACATGTGTGCCAAAGGCGACAAAGAACAAGCTATAAAAATGCTCGAAAAAGAGCGTACAACCACATATCAAAAACTGATCCGATTATTCCAGTCAGCGAGAGATCAAATTACGCTTGATCATAAACCCATTATTGTTTTCACAACCTTAGATGGTCAAAAACCATACATAGGCTTATTGGTCGATCAAGTACAAGACAATATCCATTGCGATGAAAGTGAAATCAAGTCTCTCAATGAGATCACTAATATTGGTTTTGATATTGATCCGCAGACTAAAAAAATGATGAAAGGTTTAATTAAACGTGATGATACACATAGCGTATTAATTGATCCTAGTGCGATTTTTAGGCCTGAGCACTTACAAAGCTATGAGCCAGAAGAAACCGAGAGCTATGGCTTGTTTTAATACCTAAAAACCAAATTAATAAAGTAATACACTCTTATAATTTCTGTTTTTAATAGCTACAAAAAAACCGCTCTATTGAGCGGTTTTTTACATCTCGAATGAGATTACTTCTTAGCTTCACGGCTCGCGCGCTTACGCTCGCTTTCAGTAAGTAACTTCTTACGGATACGGATGCTTTCAGGTGTTACTTCTACTAGTTCGTCATCATCGATGAACTCTAATGCTTGTTCAAGTGTCATAACGATTGGTGGCACGAGGTTTTGCGCTTCGTCAGTACCAGATGCACGTACGTTAGTAAGTTGCTTACCTTTAAGCGCGTTTACAGTTAGGTCATTATCACGCGCGTGAATACCGATGATCATACCTTCGTAAACTTCAACACCGTGACCGATGAATAGCTTACCACGGTCTTGTAGGTTAAATAGTGCGTTAGTCAGTGCTTTACCTGCAGCATTTGCGATAAGTACACCATTCTTGCGTTGACCAATGTTTCCGCCTTTGTGTGGGCCGTAGTGATCAAACGTGTGGTACATAAGACCAGAACCAGATGTTAGTGTCATGAAGTCAGTTTGGAAACCGATTAGACCACGTGAAGGCATCATGAAGTCCATACGAATACGGCCTTTACCATCTGGTGCCATATCAGTCATTTCAGCTTTACGAAGACCAAGCTGTTCCATGATAGAACCTTGGTGCTCTTCTTCAACGTCAACGGTTACTGTTTCATATGGTTCTTCTAATTGACCATCAACTTCACGAAGGATTACTTCTGGACGAGATACTGCAAGCTCGTAACCCTCACGGCGCATGTTTTCAATTAAGATACCTAGGTGAAGTTCACCACGACCTGAAACACGGAAGCTATCTGGGTTATCTGTCTCTTCAACACGTAATGCTACGTTGTGCACAAGTTCAGCTTGAAGACGCTCAAGGATGTTACGTGAAGTTACGAATTTACCTTCTTGACCAGAGAATGGTGACGTATTTACAGAGAACGTCATTGTTACTGTTGGCTCATCAACAGAAAGAGCTGGAAGTGCTTCAACTGCGTTTACGTCACATACAGTGTCAGAGATCTTAAGTTCACCTAGACCTGTAATTGCAATGATGTCGCCCGCTTGCGCTTCTTGTGCTTCGTGACGGTCAAGACCTAAGTAAGTAAGTACTTGGCCAACTTTACCGTTACGAGTAGAACCATCAGCGCCAACAATTGTTACTTGTTGGTTCACTTTAACAGTACCACGCTTAATACGACCAACACCGATTACACCAATGTACGAGTTGTAATCTAGCTGTGAAATCTGCATTTGGAATGCGCCAGCAGGATCTGCATCTGGCTTTTCTACTTGCTCAACGATTGCTTCAAACATAGGTTGCATGTTGTCTGACGGCTCGTCTAGATCAAGTGTTGCCCAACCATTAATTGCTGATGCGTAGATAACTTGGAAATCAAGTTGCTCGTCAGTTGCACCTAGGTTATCGAATAGATCGAATACTTGGTCCATTACCCAATCTGGGCGCGCGCCTGGCTTATCGATTTTGTTGATAACAACAATTGGTTTAAGACCTAATGCGAATGCTTTTTGTGTTACGAAACGCGTTTGTGGCATTGGACCTTCTTGCGCGTCAACAAGAAGTAATACTGAGTCAACCATTGAAAGAACACGTTCTACTTCACCACCGAAGTCAGCGTGTCCTGGAGTGTCTACGATGTTAATGTGGTAGTCGTTCCACTCAATCGCGGTGTTTTTAGCTAAGATGGTAATACCACGCTCTTTTTCGATGTCGTTGGAATCCATCACGCGTTCTTCATTACCGCCACGTGTTTCTAACGTGCCCGATTGCTCTAGTAGCTTATCAACTAGGGTCGTTTTACCGTGGTCAACGTGCGCGATAATCGCGATATTACGTAATTTTTCAATGCTCATGTTTATAACTCAGATAATTACTCGAAAGAGTGGGTTAATCCTATACACCTAATTGTGCAAAACAGACTAAATTTTAGCCTGCTAGAATTTTAAAGTGGCGTATTATCCCCTAATAACGCCATAGATGAAAGTTTATGCAGCATTATTTTTTTCAACTGACGTCACTATTCGACGAATAAAGGGTTAATCCAGTATAGAAGCTGAAATAAACCGCGCCATAAAAGCGCCTGCTTTAATAAAGTTACCTCAATAACATACCCTCTATAAATGTGATTTAAATGACAGAAACAGCATCCTGACTCTAACACAGCATGGAAATGAAATTAGCGAGTAGATTTTTGCAACTAAAAACTGGGAAAAAAAGCATCATGCACTATAATTGAGCTGCACCACTAGCGTGCATTTTCGGATCATTTTGGTGCACCACAAAGGTGCACCAAAAATAAAAAAACATAAAAAACCATTAAATTCATTAAGATAAAAAACTGGCACAATACCCGCTTATAGCTGCGCAGTAATAACGAAAGTTATAGCAAAATAACTAACCCAACGAGTTTTGGAGGACACACATGTCTCATACAGTTTTACAATTCATCAAGGAAAACGACGTTAAGTTTGTTGACCTGCGTTTCACTGACACTAAAGGTAAAGAACAACACGTTTCTATTCCTCATCACCAAGCTGACGAAGATTTCTTTGAAGATGGTAAAATGTTTGATGGTTCTTCGATTGCTGGTTGGAAAGGAATCAATGAATCTGACATGGTGCTAATGCCAGATGCTGATTCTGCTAAGTTAGATCCATTCGCAGAAGAAACAACATTAATCGTACGCTGTGATGTTGTTGAGCCATCAACACTACAAGGTTACGAGCGTGATCCTCGTTCTGTTGCAAAGCGCGCAGAAGAGTACATGCGTTCAACTGGTATCGCAGACACAGTTTTATTCGGTCCAGAGCCTGAGTTTTTCTTATTTGACGATGTTAAGTACAAGACTGACATGTCTGGTTCAATGTACAAAATTGATGCTCAAGAAGCATGTTGGAACTCTGATAAAGATTACGAAGGTGGTAACACTGGTCACCGCCCAGGCGTAAAAGGCGGTTACTTCCCAGTAGCACCAGTTGATTCTTCACAAGATTGGCGTTCTGCAACGTGTTTAGTTCTAGAAGAACTGGGTCAAGTTGTTGAAGCACACCACCACGAAGTTGCTACAGCGGGTCAAAACGAAATCGCAACTCGATTCAATACAATGGTATTGAAAGCTGACGAGATTCAAGAAATGAAATACGTTATCCACAACATGGCGCACCTTTATGGAAAAACGGCAACGTTTATGCCTAAGCCAATCGTGGGTGATAACGGTTCAGGCATGCACTGCCACCAATCACTAGGTAAAGATGGTCAAAATATTTTCGCTGGTGATAAGTATGGCGGTCTTTCAGAAGAAGCACTTTATTATATCGGCGGTATTATCAAGCATGCTAAAGCAATCAACGCATTCGCTAACGCGTCAACTAACTCTTATAAGCGTTTAGTACCAGGCTTCGAAGCACCAGTAATGCTTGCATACTCTGCACGTAACCGTTCTGCTTCAATCCGTATTCCAGTTGTTCCTTCTGAGAAAGCACGTCGTATCGAAGTTCGTTTCCCTGATCCAACAGCAAACCCATACCTTGCTTTCTCTGCAATGCTTATGGCTGGTCTTGACGGTATCAAGAACAAGATCCACCCTGGCGATGCAATGGATAAAGATTTATACGACTTACCTGCAGAAGAAGCGGCTGAAATTCCTACAGTTGCAGCTTCACTAGAAGAAGCACTTTCTGCACTTGATGCTGACCGTGAATTCCTTATCCAAGGTGGCGTATTCACTGATGACTTAATTGATGCATATATCAACCTTAAGTCACAAGAAGTAGAAAAACTGAACATGACAACTCACCCAGTTGAGTTTGAAATGTACTATAGCGTTTAATTGTTAAATTAAGCAGTTAAATTCCAGAATGCATGAAAACTCAATATTACAATTGGTGAGTTCGAAATGTACTGCGGCGTGTAACTGACACGCTCTAAAATCATATGTGTTCTCAAGCCCGCGAAAGCGGGCTTTTTTATGGTAAAGCAGTTCATAAACAACTAAAGTACTTACTGCATTATGTGATAAGAACTAGGGCAAAAAAATGAAATGGACGCTAAAAGGGTTATGTATTTTAATAGCACTCATTGCGCTGCCAAATGAAGCTAAAATTTACCGTTGGAAAGATAAAAATGGTAATTGGGTCTATTCAGACACCCCTAAAAAGGGGGCGAAAGAAGTTAAGTTGAATAAGCCATTAGTCATGCCGAGCACGAATACCAATGTTTTGCAATCATCAAACACCCATAAACAAATTTCTTATCAAGCAAGTATCACCTCACCAAAGCACGAACAAACCATTAGAGAAAATACCGGCACCGTTTATGTCAATGGACAAGTGATGCCTAGCTTTCAAAAAGGGTTTACCGTTCAGCTCTTCCATAATGGCAGTGCAGTAGGTGCAAAGCAATCTTCCGCTTCATTTGTACTAAAATCACTCTCTCGGGGTGAACATAAAGTAAAAATATCTGTTTTTAACCCTCAAGGCGCACAAATTGCGACAAGCAAAGAGCACACATTTTACCTTCATAAAGCCAGTGTCAATAATCGTTGATGCAGGCAAAATGTAGGCGTATGATAAAACGCACCAAATTGGTGCGCAACAATGAAAACTGATCCATCATGGCACATTCCTTAACGTCATTTGCCGAAACTGTTTGGCAAAATCTATCAACTTGCATCTTAGTTATTGATGATGCTTATACCATTCAATTTGCCAACAATTCATGTAGTGAACTGTTTGGCTTGGGCCTAAAGCGTCTACTCCATCAACCCCTACTCAGTATTTTTAACCATCATAGTATCGATCTAGAAAAGCTTTCTCAATATGTGCTAGATGAAGGCGTAGATTGCCAACAACATAGAGTAGACGTGGTGTTCATCGATAATCGCTCCGCTACCCTAAACATTTATAGTCGTAAAATTGTGCATCAACACCAAGCCTATATTTTGCTTGAATGTCGTAAAATTGATGACGAAGTAAAATTTGATCAAGCCTCTAAGCAAATGCACCAGTATCATGCTGCACGTACACTCATTCGCGGCCTTGCCCATGAAATAAAAAATCCATTGGGTGGGATTCGTGGAGCGGCGCAATTATTGCAGTACGAAACATGCCAGCAAGAGCGTGAGCAATGTGCACAACTGATCATAGAGCAAGCAGATAGATTAACTGAATTGGTAGATAAATTATTAGGTCCTAACCAGCTCCCTAATAAAACATCGTGCAATATTCACCAACTTTTAGAGTCTGTGATAAAGCTCTGTAGTTTTGAGCAAGGTCAACACATCTGCTTGAAGAAAGATTACGATCCGAGTATTCCTGATATGGTTATAGACCAAGCTAAGATCCAACAAGTAATTTTAAACATCGTACGTAATGCACAGCAAGCGCTCAAACAAGGTGGAGAGATAACCTTAAAAACCCGATTCAGACATCGTGTTCGTCAAGGGGATCATGTCGTCAAAAAAGCGCTGCTTATTCAAATCAGCGACAATGGACCTGGTATAGATGAACAATTAAGAGACACCTTATTTTACCCTATGGTAACCAATAAAGAGGGTGGCTCAGGTCTCGGACTCTCCATTGCACAAACACTAATAGAACAACATGGTGGCAGTATTGAATGCGACAGCTGGCCGGGTCATACCGAGTTCAATATATATTTGCCATTTACATCATAACCATCGGGGAATCACGAATGAAATCAGTCTGGTTAGTTGACGACGATGCATCTATTCGATTCGTTTTAGATAAGGCTTTATCTCGTGCAGGTTTTACCACAGAGAGCTTCACAAATGGCCAAGATGTACTGACTGCGCTTGAATACAACCAACCTGCGGTGCTTGTATCAGATGTACGTATGCCTGGTATCGACGGCATGGCGCTACTAGAACAGATCCATAGCCAGCATCCGAATCTGCCTGTGATCATTATGACAGCACACTCAGACTTAGATTCAGCAGTCAATGCGTTTCAAAAAGGTGCATTTGAATATTTGGCAAAGCCCTTTGATCTGAACGAAGCAACTCAGTTGGTTGAGCGTGCTTACGAAACTCAGCAACAAAATCGTAAAACCAAAGCGCAACCGAGCACACCACAAAACAGCCCAGATATCATTGGCGAAGCCCCCGCGATGCAAGAAGTATTTCGTGCTATCGGTAAGCTATCGGCTTCAAGTATGAGTGTCTTGATCAATGGTGAATCAGGCACGGGCAAGGAACTCGTTGCCGGCGCATTACATAATCACAGCCCGCGTAAAGCCAATACCTTTATTGCATTAAATATGGCGGCTATCCCAAAAGATCTCGTAGAGTCAGAGTTGTTTGGCCATGAAAAAGGTGCTTTCACTGGCGCTGATAACATACGTCGCGGTCGATTTGAGCAAGCTGATGGTGGTACGTTATTTTTAGATGAAATCGGTGATATGCCACTCGACGTGCAAACTCGTTTATTACGTGTACTTGCCGATGGTGAGTTTTATCGTGTTGGTGGGCATCAGAGTATTAAGGTCGATGTACGAATTATCGCGGCGACACACCAAGATCTCGAAACCTTGGTACAAAAAGGTAAATTTCGTGAAGACTTATTCCACCGCCTTAATGTAGTGCGCTTAAAAATACCTGCCTTGAGAGAGCGCCCCGAAGACATTGAACGTTTAGCTGTGCACTTTTTAGCAAAGAGCGCGAAAGAATTGCAGGTCGAGAGTAAGACGCTTTCTGCTGAAGCAATTAAAACCATGCAGTTGTATCACTGGCCTGGTAATGTGCGCCAATTGGAAAACACTTGCCGCTGGCTAACTGTTATGGCGCCTGGCGAACTGGTTGGTGATATCGACTTACCCGACGAGCTACAACACACCCAAGTTCAACCCGAAGCACAAGGCGATTGGCTCGATGCCTTTCAAGTTTGGCTCAACCAAGAGCTTAAAAACGGCAAAGAGAATATTTGGCCAGCAGTTCAAGCGCAACTTGAAACGCGACTGATCAAAACCGCCTTAAATGCCTGTCACGGTCATAAACAAGACGCCGCAATTCGAATAGGTTGGGGCCGCAATACATTGACCCGAAAACTAAAAGAGCGCAATATTCAGGATAGTTAAAACTATTTTGAATATTTTCTATGAAGTTACTAGAACATGTACCACTGATCAAACAGCTAGAGATAATCAATCGTTTGCCTTTTTTTAGTGACTTCGCCTTAGCTGAAAGACAAGTATTGCTTGAATCCTTCAGTCATTTATATCTCGTGCAAAAAGACAAACACGCGTTCAAACGTTTCGATAGAGACAACCGCTTATTCATTATTCTAAGCGGAGAGATAGCTATCTATAAAAAAGAAGAACTCGGTGAGTTGGGTCGTGTAGGTCCCGGGGAATTTATTGGTGAAGGGGCATTTATTTGTAAACGTGAACACAGCACTAATGCCAAAGCACTCTGCGACAGTATTTTACTGACTATTACACCCGAAGCATTAACTCGCCTACCTAGTGTGATCAGAGAAAAAATTAAAGATAAAATTATTGAAGGGATGGGGCAGCGAATATCAAAACTAGATAATTATATTGAAGAAAATATTTAGCCTCTTTTTCAAACATTAATATATTTCATTTTACTTCAATTGTCATTGCAGTGATTCTATCTACTCGAACAAGCCGACTTTGATTAAGGAGAATGATATGAAGTTGCAATTAAACAAAAAGAAAATGAAAAGCCTGTCTAAAAACAACAACAGTTTGCCTGAAGCTATTACCCCGCAGGTAGCTGGGGGTTGGGACCCGAATTGGACACAACCTGCTTGGCGCTGTATGAGTTACTTAGGGTGCGTTAGCAATAAAGATTACTGCTAATACTAACGTTAAAAATATAAAAGGCGCTTAATGGCGCCTTTTTATTGAAGTACACTTAGATTTTCAATAGCTCTTCAAACGCACTAAACAACTTTTCTAGCTCTTCAATGGTGTTGTAGTGCATACAACCAATACGAACAACACCACCCTTATCCATCACACCTAACTGCTCACATAAACCTTGCGCATAGAAGTTACCATCCCATACACACATGTGTTGCTTACCTAAGAACTCTGACACCTCGCGCGGTGCTAAGCCTTCAAATGTTAGTGCAAAAGTTGGTGTACGCTCAGCAAGTCGAGATTCATCTTCAATACCGAATAAACGGATCTGAGGAAAATCAGCTAGACGCTTCAAGAAATGAGCACTTAACGCCATCTCATGTTCTTTACTGTTAACAAATGCTTTTGCTAAACGCTCACGACGAGGTGTGCTCTCTGGTAGTTCACTTAGACTAGCTACGTAATCAATGGCAGCAATCACACCAGCCAAACCTTCAAAGCTTTGTGTGCCCGTTTCCCAACGACCTGGGATCACATCTTTTGCAGGCTCTACTTTATATGGCGTAAAACCTTCTAAATGTTCACGCTTACCATAAACAATACCGACGTGAGGGCCAAAAAACTTGTAAGCCGAGCAAGCTAAGAAGTCACAGTTAAGCGCTTGTACATCAATTAGTTCATGAGGCGCATAGTGAACCGCATCCACATACACCAACGCACCAACTTGGTGCGCAAGTTCTACGATCTGTTTAATGTCGTTAATAGAACCCGTCGTGTTCGACGCATAAGTCACAGCAACTAGCTTAGTCTTGTGATTTAACAGTGACTTATAGTGGGCTAAATCAAGTGTGCAATCCGCATCGTCGATTTTTACAGCATGTACTTGTGCGCCTTTATCTTCAGCAGCCTGACGCCAAGATGACACATTTGAGAAGTGATCGGCATTAGTTACAATCACCTCATCACCTACTTGCCAGTCACGTGATAAAGCACGGCTAAAGCTGAAGGTTAAGCTCGTCATGTTCGCGCCAAACACGATTTGTTCTTTGCTAGGCGCGTTTAATAAATCAGCAACCGCCTGACGTGCATTACCCATCAAGCTAACAGTTTTATCACTTGAGAAAAATGCCCCACCTAGATTCGAGTTGTAATAACCCAAATACGCCGACATCGCACTCAATACTGATTGAGGTACTTGCGATCCACCCGGCCCATCTAAAAAAATAGGAGATTGACCATTGACCTGCTGCATGAGTGCAGGGAACTGACGACGCAATTTTTGTAGTTCCATCATTGCCTCTTACGCTGTAAACACGAAGCAATCTAAATAGCCAATTTCATTGGCATTTAGTTTATTCATCGGTGTGGCGTTGTGCCAAACTTCGCGGTCATTTACAAGTGCAAATAAACCATCTTTGATTTCCATTTTGAAACAAGGCTCAGCTTCTTGATGTTCATATACCAACAGCTCTCCGCCTGCAATATTTTCATGCGATACGCCACATACACACACATGATCGAAGCCATCTTGATGAACGCCTTCTGGTGCAGGTGGTGTGTCGCTTTCAATCGCTAGCATTCTGAACTGATGAACTTCAATATCACGGCTCTCTTCAATGCCTGTCATCGCTCTGAACTCAGTCAGTAAATGCTTAAATGCATCGCTATGAATTAAATCGGTTTCTAAATTCTCATAAACACGCTCAATGTTACCCTGAAAGTTGTTAATTGAGTCGTCTTGAACAAACGCTTTAGTTGGCTGAAGGCTTACTTCATTATCAACAAACTTTATTACTGAGTAACGGCGCTTACGGAATGCACCGTCTGCATATGGGTTATCAGGTAAATGATCAAAGAATGGTTTTACACCATCGATATGAGGCTGTTGAATAAAACGTAATTGAAGCAAATTCTGGTTGTTTACTGCGGTCATGTTGCTCTCGTTTATGATTATAGAATTGGCGCAGATCTTAATCTATTTCGAGCAGTTAATTGATTTAAATTGCACGATAAAACATAAAAAATTACATTTTCAATGCAACTTTTTACTATAAAAGGCTAAATATTCTAATTTTAAACAGGTTATAAATATCACGCCCAAACTGGTCGGTCCAGAATAAAAATAATTCAATTAAAGCGATAAGCGATAAGCGATAAGCGATAAGCGATAAGCGATAAGCGATAAGCGA
>CAYZOE010000090.1:0-19678 GCA_964479805.1 uncultured Pseudoalteromonas sp.
AAGTTTTAACGATATTTTGTTACAGGTTGAGAACCACCAAGTAGAGCTGATTAATGCATTGTTCTCAGGCGAAAAGCAGCGTCAACTAGCTGATACACTGTTGACTGAACTACAAGTGATCACCCAAGACGCGAGCACAAAAACCTTAAATGAAGCTGAGCTATTAGCACATGGTGAATTATGGTCCGCGCGCTTACTAGCGAACTACTTATCAGAATCCGGTTTACAAGCCCAAGCGGTTGATGCCAGATCTTTATTTATTGTACATAACGGTCAGTTGGTGCATCAACAAAATAAGCAAGCGTGTTTGGCGACTTTAGATAATGCGCACATCTTTGTTGTAACAGGCTTTATTGCAGCTGATGACGAAGGTAATACCGTGACGCTAGGACGAAACGGTAGTGACTATAGTGCAACGTTGTTAGCGAACTATAGCGAAGCTGAAGCAGTCTCAATCTGGACCGATACACAGGGAGTGTTCAGTACTGACCCTCGGAAAGTTAGTAATGCGATTAAATATCCTAAAGTGTGTCGTGAACAGGCAAATCTCTTAGCGCGTTTAGGCAACCCTGTATTGCATGCTAAAACTTTATCGCCTTTGAAGAATACCAGCATCAAGTTGCAGGTTCGAAGTAGTTTTGATCCTGAAGCAGCTGGTACTGAAATAGTCAAAACGGGTTACAGTAAGGCGAAACGCTTTATTACTTCATTTGATAATTTAGATCTTGTACGTGTTGATCGTTTAGGTGCGAATGAAGTGCGTGAGGTAAGCCAGCTTATTCAGCACAGTATTCATCATTTTGTACAAAATGGTGAAGAGTTTTTACTGTTACCAGGTGCTTTCACACATCAAGTCAGCCAATATTTTGTTGGTCGTGTCACCCTAGTTGAAAGTCATTTGCAAGGTTTTGCTTTGGTAGCGCCAAAAGTGGATATCCCTGCACTAGAGCTTCAGGCTAAATCAATGTTAGCAGAGCAAGACGTGGTACTTAGATTTGCGCACAGTGATGAAGATTATGCACTGTTTCTAACTGACCAAGCGATTGACAGCGATGTTTTGGCCATTTTACATGACAAGCTAGTGAATAAAGGTCGAGAGCTCGCCGTGATTATAGCGGGTCTAGGTAATGTTGGAGAAGTTTTCCTCGAGCAATGTCAAACTCAGGTGACTCGTTTACAAGCGCAATTTGATTTAAAAGTAGTCGGTTTATTACGCTCGCAGCAAATGCTATTTGCTGCCAGTGGTTTGAATTTAGATAACTGGCAAACTCAATGGCAAAATGAAGCACAAGCTTACGAGCAAAATGAAGTGCTAGAGCGTATTGAAGAGTTAGATTATGAACATAAAGTGGTGATTGATATCACTGCCAGTGAGTCGTTTAGCTTGTTATATCCAGAGTTTGTTAAACGTGACTGCCACCTTATCAGTGCCAATAAATATGCCGGCACAGCGCAACAAGATTGGTATTTATCTTTGCGCCAGCAGCTGGAAGAGCGCAATTTACTATGGCGCTATAACACCAGTGTCGGTGCTGGTTTACCGGTTAATTTTGCGTTAGCTGACTTGCAAAATAGTGGTGATAAAGTCACCCAAGTTGAAGGTGTGTTTTCGGGCACTTTGTCTTGGCTGTGCAGTGAGTATGATGGCAGAAAAGCTTTCTCAGATTTAGTGCTAGAAGCGCAAGCTATGGGCTTCACCGAGCCAGATCCTCGCGAAGATTTATCAGGTCGAGACATGCAGCGCAAGTTGTTAATTCTTGCTCGAGAGCTTGGTCTTTCACTCAATGTGGAAGATATTGGTCTGGAGCCTCTGATGCCAGAGCATTTAGCAACAGGCAACTGGCAAGATTTTCTCGCAAAGAAAGACGAGTTAGATGCGTTTTATGAGACTAAGTTTGCACAGGCGAAAGAAACTCATTGTGAGCTACGTTACACCGGTTTATTAAGTATTGCTGAAGATGGCAAAGTGGATGCAAAAGTGGGGATTGCGTTTGCTGAGCAAGGCTCAGCGATTGCCAATTTAACACCGGGTGATAATATCTTTGTAGTTAAAACACTGTGGTATGACGCCAACCCATTGGTTATCCAAGGTCCGGGGGCTGGTAAAGAAGTGACCGCAGCGGGTATCCACTCAGATTTATTCTGGTTATGTCAGAATCTTAAATAGTCACAAGCCAAGATAGTCTATAACCAAAAAAGCGAAGTGTTCAGACACTTCGTTTTTTTGCTAGAGCTATTTTTTATATTAATTAAAACAGCTCATCTTGTTCAGGCAATGAGTCTGTTGAGAATGGGGTTTTTGACTTATCTTGCTGAACATATTTAGTCGGTACAGTGTCAGACTCAAAGTATTCGAAACGACTAGTGTGATCGTTTTTCGAACTTAATAAGCCTGTTTTTAAATCAACTCTCACAGAAGTTAAGCCGGGTGCCGGGTCTATTGGTGCGAGCGGTTCTGTTTGAAGTGCTGTTTTCATAAATCGTACCCAAGCCGGTTGAGCGGTAATCGCGCCTGCTTCAGCACCAACTGATTGGCCTTTACCTAAATTGCTGTTATAAGCTGCACGACCAAGAGATTTGCTTGCATCGTCAAAGCCCACCCACACTGTGGTTAATACATTGCGATTGTAGCCTGTGAACCAAGTATCAACTGAGTTATTAGTGGTACCTGTCTTACCTGATAAGTCTCTTCGCTTTAAGGCTTGCGCTCGCCAGCCTGTACCAACCCACCCAGTTTTGTGTTTCCAGCTTCCACCGCCCCAAATCGCGCTGTGTAATGCACTTGAGACGAGAAAGGCATTTTGTTCACTGATAATTTTTGGTGCACATTGCATGGTATTTTCGAGACGTAGTTCTTCATCACATGCGATTAATGGTTGAGCTTTACCCAGAGAATTACCATATGCGTCTGTTATCTCGCTGATAAAATAAGGTTCGATTAGATGACCGCCATTAGCAAAGGTACTCATGCCGCGTGCCATTTCCAAAGGTGTGATTGCGGCGCTACCTAATGCTAAGGATTCACTGCGGTTAATGTCTTCATCAGCAAAGCCAAATTTAAGTAAGTGATTTGCTGAGCGTTGCAAGCCAACGCCTCTTAGTAATCTAACTGAAACGACGTTTTTTGATTGCGCTAATGCACGACGGATTCTAATCGGGCCACTATAAACTTCAGGACTATTTTTAGGTCGCCATGCAACACCTAAGCTTTTATCCCAGTGGTTGATAGGTGCATCATTTATAACTGAAGCAAGCGTGTAACCGTCTTCTAATGCCGCTGAATAAATAAAAGGTTTAATGTTTGAACCAACTTGACGTTTCGCTTGCACTGCGCGGTTATATTGGCTTTGTGCGAAACTATAACCACCTACTAAGGCTTTGATCCGGCCATCTTTTGGATCTAAAGATACAATGGCACTCGATGGTTGTGGATACTGACTTAATTGCCAGCCATTATTTTCTCTTAACCAAATCTGCATACCAGGCGAAAGTACATCGGCCGCTTCTTTAGGTGCATTACCTTGTCGTTTTTCGTTAATGTATGTGCGTGCCCACTTCAAACCATCCCACTCAATGACCACAGATTGACCTGATTTTAAGAGCACCTCAGCACTTTGTTCGTAAACATGCGTTACAATACCGGCAACTAGCGGATCAATTTCATCAGCGCTATTGAGTGTTTTAAGTAGCTCTGCACGGGCAGGAATGGGATCTGTCTCGTGTTGCCATAACACAGCTTCAGGCCCTCGATAACCATGGCGCATGTCGTAATCATGCAGGTTGTTGATCAGTGCTTGCTGTGCGGCAAGTTGAATTTCAGATTCAACGCTTGTGTAGACTCTAAACCCAGTATTATAGGCTTTGTCAGCGCCATAGCGCTCTACCATATATGCACGAACCATTTCAGAAATATAAGGTGCATAAAGCTCAATTTCAGCGCCGTGGCGTTTAGCTGTGATAGGAGCTTGCGTTGCATCATTATATTCACTGCGATTGATGTACTTTTCGGTCAGCATTCGACCTAAAACGACATTCCTGCGCGATCTAGCGCGGGTCGGGTTACTGATAGGGTTTAGCGCTGAAGGAGCCTTTGGCAAGCCAGCGATCATGGCCATCTGTGCCAATGTGAGATCATGTAACTCTTTACCGTAATAAACTTGCGCTGCAGCACCAATGCCAAATGAACGATGGCCTAATTCAATCTTATTTAAATATAGTTCTAAGATTTCATCTTTTGAGAGTAACTGTTCGATGTGCAGCGCAATGAAAATTTCTTTTACCTTACGAATATAAGCCTTTTCGCGGGTTAAGAAGAAGTTTCTTGCCAACTGCATGGTGATGGTACTGGCGCCTTGTTTCTTTTGGCCAGTGCTGATCAATACAATCGCTGAGCGTACTATGCCTATTGGATCAATACCAAAATGGTCATAAAAACGATTATCTTCTGTTGCTAAAAATGCATTGAGCAAAGGTTTAGGGACGTCGTCAATCTTAACGGGAATACGGCGTTTTTCACCAAACTGGTTGATTAACTTTCCATCTTTGGTAAAAACTTGCATAGGTGTTTGAAGTTGAACTTTTTTAAGTACCTCAACACTAGGGATATCTGATTTTACGTAGTAATATAGTGCTAGTAACGTGAGTACGCCTAAAAGCCCGCAGATGGTAATGAACTGTAAGAATCTTTTTAATAAAGTCACGTAATATTCCCTAGTTAGACTCCCAATTGTGGGTAGAGGCTGCTAGTATAGCTTGAACAAAATTCGATTAGTATTTTTTGTTCATAAATAATAACCTGTTTAAATTGAAATAAAGGATAAAAACACAGGGTATGTTAAGTAAATTGTTCAAAGCAAACGCCCCCCTCATGGTTGGCATAGACATTGGCTCTCACTGTGTTAAAGCTGTTTTGCTTTCGCAAACTCACAGCGGTTATCGCGTTGAGGCTGTTGCTGTTGAACCTATTCCTAAAGGCGCAATTACTGAGCGAGCTGTACAAGACATTGAAGCTGTTGGTCGTGCAATCAGCAAACTAAAAAAACGCTTTCCAAAACATGCCCCTTTCGCAGCAGTTGCTGTATCAGGCCAAACGGTTATCACTAAAGTGATATTTATGGACGTTTCATTAACCGATGCTGAATTAGAATCTCAAATCGCCATCGAAGCCGACAGTTTAATTCCATATCCATTAGACGAAGTTAGTCTTGATTTTGAAAAGATCTCGGTAAATGAAGCTGACCCATCAAAAATGAATGTACTACTTTCTGCTGCAAGAACAGAGAGTGTGTTAGCAAGAGTAAGTGCATTAGAAGAGGCGGGCTATAAAGCTAAAGTAGTTGACGTTGAGAGTTACGCTTTGAGCCGTTCTCTTGATACCTTGTATGGTCAACTTCCCTCTGATGCATTTGATAAAATTGTTGCGATTGTTGACATCGGTGCGGTTATTTCACTGATGAGTGTAGTTCAATCAGGCAAGACGATTTATACCCGAGATCAAGTATTTGGTGGTGAGCAATATACTAATAGTATTGTGGCTTACTACAACAAGACGTTCGACGAAGCAGAGTTAGCAAAAACAACCGGTGATTTACCGCCAAATTACACCTTCGAAGTACTCGCGCCATTTCAAACAGCGTTGCTGCAACAGATCCGTCGAGCAGTACAAATGTTCATGACCACCAGTGGTAAAGACCATGTTGATTATTTAGTGATATCAGGGGGCACGGCTTTGGTTGAAGGCCTCGACAGATTATTGGTAGATGAATTAGGTATCCACACAATTACTGCTGATCCGTTTTCTGATATGGAAATTGCACCTAAAGTAGATAGAAATGTACTGTTAAGACATAAACCTCAGTTTACCCTTGCCACAGGTTTGGCGCTTAGGAGTTTTAACACATGCCACATATAAACTTACTACCTTGGCGCGAGCAGCAAAGGCAAGCATCACAGCAAAAATTCCTAATTTTGATTGGTAGTATTGTAGGCATTTCTTTATTCGTAATGTATTTAATCGGTGGCTTTTACGATAGCCTGCGCACAGGACAAGAAATAAAGAATAATTATTTGCAGTCCGAGATACGAAAGTTAGATACACGTATTCGGGAAATCAATGATCTAAATAAGCAAAAGGGTGATTTACAACGTCGCATTCGATTAATTGAAGAGTTACAAGGTAATCGTAACCTAGGCACACAAATTATAGATGAAGTGACACGTGTTGTCCCGTCAGGTGTTTACCTCACAAGTCTCCAGCGTGACGGTAACATGATCAAATTGGTGGGTCGTAGTGAATCAAATAACCGTCTGTCACAAATGCTCAGGCAGGTTGAATCTTCTTATTTATTAGAAAAGCCTACGATTCAAGGGATTATTGCTGGTGAACAAACTAATCGTTTGTTAAGTGATTTTACCATGCACTTTTACGTCAAGTCTTACCAAGATCTTGAAGATGCCAAAGAGAAAAAGTGAGGGGATGGTTAGATGAACTTTGATCTTAAAGCATTACAAGACATCGATTGGAATGAGATTGAACTAGATAATATTGGTGAATGGCCAAAACCTGTCAAAGCTATGTGTGTCATGCTGGTCACTGTAATCATGCTGTTTATTGGTTATTCAATTTTAGTATCTTCAGCAATTGATGAGTATGACTTTGCAGTTAACAAAGAGCAAGAGTTGCGAAATTCTTATCGCTTCAAGTATGCAAGGGCGAACAATTTAGATTTATACAAACAGCAAATGCAAGATATGGAAGCGCAGTTTTCTCAACTCTTGAAACGACTCCCTACATCTAACGAAACACCTGGTTTATTAGATGACTTGACTTATGTAGGCACTTCGAGTGGTCTTACTTTTTTGAAAATTGGCTGGATGCCAGAGATAAAGAAAGAGTTTTATACAGAGTTACCGATTAATCTTGAGGTAGTCGGCACTTACCATGAGTTTGGTGAGTTTGTTGGCAAGGTTGCACAATTGCCGCGAATTGTTAGTTTACATGATTTTCGAATAGAAAGTGCAAACGACCGTGACTTAGTATTTAGTGTTGTTGCAAGAACCTATCGCTATGAACAAGGAGCTAAATAAATGCACCTTAAAAGTATAGCCATTAGTTTAGGCCTAATTTTCTTGGCTGCTTGCAACGATGATACGGCGCAACAGAAAGAATTTATTGATCAAGTGCAAGCCAGTGCAACTCCGAAAGTTGAGCCGATCCCTAATATGAGAGAATTTGAATATTTTCCATATAGCGCTGGTTCACTACGTAGTCCATTTGATGCACCAGAACCTGAAGTAATTGAAAGTAGGTTAGTTCAAGTCAAAAACTGTTTACAGCCAGAGCAAAATCGTGATCGAGATCCCTTAGAAAAGTATCCTATTGATAATCTTGTGATGAAAGGCACAATAGCACTATCTGGTGTTACTTGGGCGTTGATCCGAGCTGCTGATCAGGGCCTTTTTAGAGTAAAACAAGGGGAATATATGGGTTTGTATCATGGAGAAGTGGTTGGTATATATGATGACCATGTAGAATTATTAGAGCTGATCCCCGATGGAACAGGCTGTTGGAAAGAACGATTAACTAAAGTTGAGATTATTGAATCGACTCAACTTTCAGTAAGCGAATAACAATAAAGGTACACTACTATGACTCGCATGGTTGCGAATTTGCTTAAAACTACCATTTTCTCAAGCCTACTACTTGTGCTATCAAGCTCAGTTAATGCCTTACCCATGTTATATGATGTGCGCTATAACCCGATATCTAATTCAGAAACAGAGTTGCAGTTGGTGTTTGATGAGCAATTAAGTCTCGACCCCAAAGTCTCTGTGCTTAATGACCCCGCACGTTTGGAGTTATTTTTCACGGGGGCGGAGTTTGAAGAAAGTCTGCAACAACTGAAGGTTAATAAAGCTGGAATTAAGCAGATCCAAAGTACCATGGTCAAAGATGGTTTTATTGTTACCATAGAAATGGACCAACTGAAACTTTATAAAACTGAAGTTAAAAATAATTTGGTATATCTGCAAATATCTGATAATCCAATTTATGACGTTTCAGAGTCTGTAGAGCAAGATGCAGCTCAGCTTACTCATCATATAAATCGCATTCAATCAATAGACTTCCGCCGTGGTGAGAAAGGCGAAGCTAAAGTATTAGTATTTCTAGAAACCTCGCAAGCTGCAATTGATGTCCAGGAGCGTGGTGGAAAAATCATTGCAGACTTTCATCATATCGATATTTTAGAAAAATTACTTTATGAATTGGATGTGGTTGATTTCGGTACTGTTGTCAGCAAAATCGAGACATTTTCAGAGGGTAATAAAAGCCGTTTGGTAATTGAGCCAAACAGTGCGTTTTCCTTTAAATATGAGCAACTAGATAACATCTTTACGCTGACTATCGAAAAAGACAATAAGACTAAAAAGTTTGGTGAAGAAAAAGTATATCAAGGTGAGCCTATTACCTTAAATTTCCAAGATATTCCAATCCGCTCTGTATTACAGATCATTGCCGACACCAACAATTTCAATTTGGTGACCAGTGATTCAGTATCAGGCAATATCACTTTGCGTTTAGAGGGTACACCATGGGATCAAGCGCTTGATGTTGTACTGCGGGTCAAAGGCTTAGACAAGCGTACTGAAGGTTCAATTTTAATGGTTGCACCTGCAGAAGAGCTTGCAGCAAGGGAAGCAAAAGAATTGCAAGCCATGCGTCAAGTGGAAGAGTTAGAGCCATTATATAGTGAGTATATGCAATTAAACTACGCCAAAGCAGAAGAGTTTGCTGACTTGCTAAAAACTGAAATTAACAGCATTATCAGTAATCGCGGTAATGTGTCAGTGGATGTTAGAACCAACACCTTGATCATCAAAGACACTGCAAAAAGTATTGAGAACGTGCGTCGTATGGTCGAAACACTTGATGTACCAGTGAAGCAAGTTCGCATTGAATCGCGTATGGTGACAGTCAGTGATAATGTTTCGGATGATCTAGGTATTCGTTGGGGCTTTAGTGATCAACAAGGAACAGATGCAATTTCTGGTACATTGTCGAGTGCTGACCAATTATCAGGTGGCGTAATTCCTGCTTTTACTGACCGTTTAAATGTTAATTTACCGGTTACTAACCCAGCTGGCAGTATAGGGGTTCATCTTGCAAAATTAGCGGATGGTACACTGATTGACTTAGAGCTTTCTGCGTTAGAGCAAGAAAATAAAGGCGAAATCATCGCTACACCAAGTATTACGACGGCTAACCAGAAAAAAGCACGAATTGAGCAAGGTACTGAGATCCCTTACGTTGAGGCCTCATCGAGTGGTGCAACTTCGGTAAGCTTTAAAAAAGCGGTGTTAAGCTTGGAGGTAACGCCACAGATCACACCTGATAATAAAATCATTTTGGATTTAATTATTACCCAAGATACGCGTGGTGATAATGTACAAACACCTAATGGTCCTGCCGTGGCGATTAATACTCAGCAAATAGAAACGCAGGTATTGGTCGAAAATGGCCAAACTATCGTACTGGGTGGTATCTATCAGCAAGAAATCACCAGTGCTGTGACTAAAGTGCCGTTATTAGGTGATGTACCCTACCTAGGAGCTTTATTTAGAAATACACGTCACATTAATGAAAAAAGAGAATTGCTGATATTCGTGACCCCGAAAATCATGTTAGACGGCCAGTAACAGCGCATTAATGATTATATTCTGCGTGGTTTACGGTAAATTAAATGATTTGACTTGAAATTGCGCACGGATTACTGAGATAATCCCCTCCTTAATTTTTGGGGCCAGGTCGTGAGGCGGGGTTTATTTTCAAATTTTAGAGTTCGTTAGTACTAAATAGATATGGCTGAGAAACGTAATATATTTCTAGTAGGCCCAATGGGGGCTGGTAAAAGCACAATTGGTCGTCATTTGGCAGACCAATTACACCTTGAATTCTTCGACTCAGATCAAGAAATCGAACGTCGTACTGGCGCAGACATTGCGTGGGTGTTTGATCTTGAAGGTGAAGAAGGTTTCCGTCGTCGTGAAGAAGGCGTAATTTCTGACCTAACTGAGATGCAAGGTATTGTATTAGCTACTGGCGGTGGTTCAGTTATGAGCAAAGAAGTTCGTAACAAACTGTCAGCGCGTGGCATTGTTGTTTACCTAGAAACACCAATTGAAAAACAAGTTGCTCGCACTCAAAGAGATAAGCGTCGTCCACTTCTACAAACTGAAGAAGCACCGCGTGATGTACTAGAGCGCTTAGCTGAAGAGCGTGAGCCTTTATACCAAGAAGTTGCTGATTTTGTTGTTCGCACTGATGAGCAGAGCGCAAAAGTAGTAGCAAATCAAATTATTGAGAAGTTAGATTTCTAAATTATAAAAGGAGTAGCCGATGCTTGAACTTAATGTAGATTTAAACGAGCGTAGCTACCCCATTTATATTGGTGAAAACCTTCTTACCGACAGTGGGCGATTGTTATCACACATAGGTAAATGTCGCCCAGTGATCATCAGCAACGAAACGGTTGCCCCTCTGTACTTAGACTCACTGTTAACTCAACTCAACGAGTTAGAGCCTCTGCATTTTATTCTCCCTGATGGTGAGCAATTTAAAACCCTTGAGTGGTTTGAAAAAGTTTCAGCATTTTTACTTGAACATAATTGTGGTCGAGATACCTGTTTAATCGCGCTTGGCGGTGGGGTAATTGGGGACTTAACAGGCTTTGTGGCGGCGTGCTATCAACGCGGTGTACCATTCATTCAAATTCCAACGACTTTGCTATCACAAGTTGATTCTTCTGTAGGCGGTAAAACAGCAGTAAACCACCCGCTAGGTAAAAATATGATTGGGGCTTTTTATCAGCCTAAAGCTGTTTTTATCGACATCAACAGCTTGCAAACCCTACCAAGTAGGGAGTTTGCTGCAGGCATGGCTGAAGTTATCAAGTACGGTCTAATTTACGATCTAGCACTTCTGAGCTTTTTAGAAGAGCAACATGAAGCTCTCAGCAATCTACAAAACGATGTGTTACAAAAAGTTATTTTCCGTTGCTGTGAAATCAAAGCTGAAATTGTTTCTCAAGACGAGAAAGAAGCAGGTTTGAGGGCACTTCTTAATTTGGGTCACACATTTGGCCATGCCATTGAAGCACAAATGGGCTATGGTAACTGGTTACATGGTGAAGCGGTTGCTGCGGGTATGATGTTAGCAATGACGCTTGCGCACATGCGAGGCTCTGTTAGTGAGTCTGACGTTTCTCGAGTTGAAGCGCTGATTGCAAGTTACAACCTACCAGTAAGTGCTCCAGAAACCATGACTAGTGAGCAGTTTATTGGTCATATGCGTAAAGATAAAAAGAACCAACAAGGCAAGATCAGATTCATTGTCCCTACACAACTAGGGCAATGTGCACTCGTTGATGATGTGTCTGATGAAGCCGTGAGTCAGCTAATAGGGCGCTAATGCAATCGCAAATATTGCCGAGTCGAGCTGCCTTGGTTGATAGAATTGCGATGCAATTCGAATATGGGCAAAATCTTATTGCTTTGGTTGGTCCTTCTGGGTTAGGGAAAAGCTATTTAGCAGAGACCTTAATCACTGAGAAGTATCCTGAATTTAATAAAGCTTATATTCAAGTAACGGCACAGATGAAAGATACTGAGTTGATGACTCAGTTGCTACAAAATAGCTTTAGAGCGCCGTTGGTCGATCAAACACAAACGTTATCGGAAAACTTTTTTCAACTATATCATGCTCAACCTTGTAGCCCTTGTTTTTGGGTATTAGATGGTGCAAGGCATCTTTCAGATGAAATCATTGAACAGCTGAGAATATTGTCAGCCGAAAGCCCTGTTGAGTTGTTTATTTTGGTAACGGCACAAGCGCCTAGAATGCTGTCAAGTGCACTTGATATCCATTTAGAGCGCTTGTCAATGTCTGAGTCTAAACAACTGATGGCGATGTTCTTTAAGGACTTGCCAATGGAAGAAGACCCTATTTTTCAAGCATTTCTGCAAGAATCATATGGCAACCCCGCGTTATTGCTCGATTGGCAGGCATCGCAACAGAGCCAGTTGAGGGTACAACAGTCTAAAAAGAACCATCGTTGGCATTTAATTGCTTTGACCATGCTCTTAGCTTTGCTGCTTGTGGCATTTATGTATCAAAAGCAAATTCAGGTTTACTTTAGTGAACAAGTGAATGATGCTGAGCCTCTCACAACGGTTCTGCCTGCCGAGCAGGTGTTGAATCTAGATAGTACTGAAACACAAACGGATAAGGTGTTGTCGCAACAAAGCGAGACAACAGTTCAGCACTCGGTACAAGCTACCGAGGCAAAGGGTGAAGTATCAAAAGAAGCTTTTGTTCTAGCATCTAAAGACTCAACTTCAGATACAGTCTCTGCTGTTCTAACTGCACTGGAAACTCCAAGTAAAGACGCTGAGATTGCTGGTCAACAAAATAACTCACAATCCATTAAAGGCGAAGAAGTTGATAGTGTTGATGAAGCTTTAACTTCAACAAGTAACGGCGTTGAACAAAATTTAGCAGCCTCTGAAGCTACAAAGTTGCCACTTAAATCAGCATCTACAAAAGAGTTACGAGAAGCAAAAAAATACGAATTGGACTTATCACCAACTAAATGGTTACTAACGCAAAATGACAGCATATGGGCTATTCAGTTACTTGCCGTGAAAGACAAAGCGATAGCAAATAGTTTTGTTTTAACAAATGAGTTAAAAGACGTGTATGTCTATGAAACGGTGAGAAACAGTTCGCCTTGGTGGGTTGTTATTCAAGCACCTTTTACAAATATTGATGAAGCAAGACGTGCGCGTCGTCAGTTGCCTAAAAATGTACTGGCAGGGCAGCCATTTTTAAAAAAATTCGAGCGTATCAAACAGGAAATTCAGCTCGTTGCTCGGTAATTAGCGTGAATTAGTGTAGAATCGCCCAACTTTAAATGCATCACAACAAAAATGGTTTTTATGTCACTATCTATGGTTAAATATGACGTTACTTTATTTACAGTGTCGCATCGCTGTGAATGTTTTAAGCTGTCGTTTTTTACTAATTGCGATGTGTATGCAAAGAATAAAAAGAATGTAAGGGTCTAAAGTGGCAAACGGCTCATCAGTCATTAATCGTCGTTCACCATTGAAGTGGGCGGGCGGAAAAAAGCGGATAATAGAAGAAATTAAAGCGAATTTACCATTAAAGGATAAACAGCGTTTAATTGAACCTTTTGTCGGCGGTGGCTCTGTATTTTTAAATATTGATTTCGAAGAGTATTTGCTACTTGATGTAAATAAAGACCTAATTAACTTATTTAATATTCTTAAAGACTCACCAAAAGAATTCATTCGTGAAGCCGAGTATTTGTTTATTGGAAATCATAACGAAGAAGCCCGTTATTATCAGTTGCGAGAGGAGTTTAACGATACCTTAGACCCATACAAGCGTTCATTATTGTTCATTTATCTTAATCGCCATGGTTACAATGGTCTATGCCGTTATAACCAAAAAGGTGGCTTTAATGTGCCATTTGGTCGCTACAAGCACCCCTATTATCCGCGAGAAGAGCTACTGCAATTTGCCAGTGTGGCTAAGCGCGCGACATTTGTATGTGATGATTTTGAGTATGCTTTTGGCAAAGCAGAAAAGCATGACGTCGTCTACTGTGATCCACCTTATTCTCCGATAAATCGCACTTCAAGCTTTACAGCTTATGCGGGCAATAAATTTACGGATGAAGATCAAGCTCGTTTAGTTGAATGCGCAATGGCTGCTAAACAGCGAGGCGTATCAACGCTTATTTCAAACCACTATGTTGACTTTACAAAACAGCTTTACCGAAATGCAGATAAAATAACTACCTTACAAGTTCAGCGTAACATAAGTTGTAAAGGAAGTGTGCGAAGTAAGATTGAAGAAGTAATGGCGTTGTATAGAGCTTAAAATTTAAAGCAATGCTCGATCATACTGAGTAACTTTTTGTTACTCGAGTAGCTGGTTGAAATCAAAACTTTACACTCAGAAAATGATTCTCTGATCTAAAAATAACACAGGGTCAGCTTGTGATAATACCTACTAGCCACACGAGTAAAAGTACCAAAATAAATACACACACAACTGAAATAAGAGTGAATGAAATAAAAAGGTGTTTATTTGAAAAGTCTTTATGACACTTAGCTTGGCTTTGAACACCAAACATAGCTGCTAAAACACTTTGAAACATGCTTAGCAGCTGCATGGTAATTAGAAATGTGAAGTGAAACTTTCAGCGTTACTCTCAGTGTCATCAGAACCTAAAAGTAACTCTAGTAAATCTAAATAATGAAACTGCGCACTGCTGCTTTCGCCTGTTAACCAAGCGTACCAACTTGTGTGTGCTTCAAGCTTGCATTGTTCAAGCAAACTACTATTAACTTGTACTGTATTTGTACTACATGAACATCTGCTATTGACAACTTCTTCACTGTAATCAACAGAATATACTCCGGCTGATAATGTAACAATAGCTGTCAATGTAAGCATCCGTGTTTTAAGCCGACTAAACATGTTTAACTCCATCCAACATTTATTTGGCTATGATACACCGTCATTGTTCAGAAAACAAACATAGATAACGTAAAAGTTTGTGCGTTAATCGCCATAAAGAAAAAATATGATTGGAGTTTTTAGTCTATTTTCGATATGAGAACAATGACAATAAAACTTGGGTACAAGAGATGAATTGCGGTAAAGTAGCGCTGACAACTGAAGTATTATTTAAAGAGAGTTTACCGTGCAAAAACAACCTCAATACCTTATTGCTCCTTCTATATTATCTGCCGATTTTGCAAGACTCGGTGAAGACGTTGAGCGTGTTATAAAATCAGGCGCTGATGTTGTGCATTTTGATGTGATGGACAATCATTATGTACCAAACCTGACATTTGGTCCCATGGTATGTAAGGCATTACGTGACTATGGTATTGAGGCGCCGATTGATGTGCATTTAATGGTAAAACCAGTTGATGCGCTAATCCCAGAGTTTGCAAAGGCAGGTGCAAGTATAATCACCTTTCATCCTGAAGCCAGTGAGCATATTGATAGAACCATTTCATTAATCAAAGAGCATGGTTGTCAGGCCGGTTTAGTATTTAACCCAGCAACACCATTACATTATCTAGATTATGTGATGGATAAATTGGATGTGATTCTACTAATGTCAGTGAATCCGGGGTTTGGTGGACAGAGTTTTATTCCACAGACCTTAGATAAATTAAAGCAAGTTCGTGAGCGTATCGACTTATCAGGTCGAGATATCCGTTTAGAAATTGACGGCGGTGTGAAGGTCGACAACATTGCAGAGATTGCATCAGCGGGTGCTGATATGTTCGTGGCTGGATCGGCCATATTTAATCAACCTGATTATGCGCGAGTTATCACGCAAATGCGTGAAGAACTAGCGAAGGTTTCACTATGAAATACCAAGGCGTACTATTTGATTTAGACGGCACCTTAGTCGACAGTGCCCAAGATATGTATATTGCGCTGAACCTGACTTTGACAGAAGTGGCGTTTCCTGTGGTCAGTTATGCGCAAGTAACGACTTGGATCGGTAATGGCATTGAAATTTTGGTAAAGCGTGCATTGAGCGGTGATATAGTGGTCAATTCAGAGCTATCTACACATCTAGTCATCGATGCAGTCGCGAGATTCAAAAGTCATTACCAGCAACTAGCAGGTGATTATGTCGCATTATATCAGCATGTTGAAACAGGCTTATCGGCAACAGCGCATTTACCAAAAGCCATTGTGACTAATAAAGACCGCGTCTTTACTGAGCAGCTTTTAGATAAATTAAATTTAACTTCGCATTTTAAAGTATTGGTGTGTGGTGATGATGGCGAGAAAAAACCTTCACCGGCGCCGCTTTTGAAAGCGTGTGAGGCACTCAATATTACGCCAGAAAATGCAATCATGATTGGTGACTCAAAAAGCGATATTATCGCGGCTAAAAGCGCAGAAATTGATGTACTTGCGCTTTCTTACGGTTACAATCAAGGATTCGACTTAAAAGAGCTTGAACCCGAGTACCTATGCGAGGGGTTCTTAGATATAATCCCAATTATTAATCAGCAATAAATCAGTAAATTTAATAAAGGAACAACATGACTAAACCAGTAGTGTTAAGTGGCATTCAGCCAACCGGTGGTATGACGATAGGCAATTATGTAGGCGCCATAAACCAGTGGCTTAAGTTACAACAAGATCATGATTGTTTCTTTATGCTGGTAGATTTACATGCAATCACAGTTCGCCAAGATCCTAAGATGCTACGCGAGCGCGTGCTTGATGGTGTCGCATTGTATGCTGCTTGTGGTATTGATCCTGAGAAATCAGCGTTATTTGTTCAGTCACAAGTGCCTGAGCATGCGCAGTTATCATGGGTACTTAACTGTTATGCGCAAATGGGTGAATTAAACCGTATGACGCAGTTTAAAGATAAGTCTTCAAAGCATTCGAACAATGTGAATGTCGGTTTATTCTCATACCCAGTATTACAAGCTGCAGACATCTTATTATACCAAGCAGATCAGGTACCAGTCGGTGAAGATCAAAAGCAACACTTAGAGTTAACTCGTGATATCGCAACACGCTTTAACAACCTATACGGTGATGTTTTTAAAGTACCGGAACCTTACATTCCTGAACTCGGCGCGCGCGTGATGAGCTTGCAAGATCCCCTTAAGAAAATGTCTAAGTCTGATGAAAATCCAAATGCTTATATCATGTTGTTGGACGAGCCAAAGAAAATCGAGAAAAAGCTGAAAAAAGCCGTTACTGACTCAGATGAGCAAGCGCGTATTTACTTCGACCGAGATGAAAAGCCTGGTGTATCAAATCTATTAACATTGCTTTCAGTGGCAACAAAGCGCTCTGTGGAAGATTTAGTGCCAGAGTATGCTGACAAAATGTATGGTCATTTGAAGAAAGATACCGCTGCGGCAGTTGTGAACATGATAGAACCAATTCAAGCGCGTTTTAAAGAAATTCGTGAAGATCAAACACTATTGGACAACATAATGCGCAATGGTGCTGAAAAAGCAGGTGCACGTGCAGAGCAGACACTAAAAGCGATATATGATGCAGTAGGCTTCATACCTCGTCCATAATTTGGTTATATAATTTAGGCCAGGCTTAAACGCCTGGCTTTTTTATGGAAATTTCTATGTTATTAATGATCGATAATTACGACTCGTTTACCTATAACCTAGTGCAGTATTTCCAACGCTTAGATCAAGACGTTGTAGTAAAACGGAACGATGAGTTAAGCATTGCTGATATACGAGCGCTTAACCCTGAGCACATTGTAATTTCGCCTGGGCCTTGTAGTCCCAATGAGGCTGGAGTTTCTTTGTCTGTAGTTGAGCAACTAAAAGGTCAGTTTCCTATACTGGGTATTTGCTTGGGCCACCAAACGATTGCACAAGCTTTGGGTGCAAAAGTGGTAAAAGCCAAGGAGGTAATGCATGGTAAAACCTCACAAATAAGGCATATTAATAAAGGTGTATTTCAAGGTTTATCAGATCCACTTACTGTATGTCGCTACCACTCATTAATAGTTGACAAGGCAACTATACCGACAAACTTAGAGCTCACGGCATGGACAGAGAACGAAGCGCAACAAGTGGATGAAATAATGGGCTTATGCCATACTGAATTTGCCTTAGAAGGTGTGCAATTTCATCCTGAAGCGATACTCACAGAACAAGGTTTAGCTTTACTAGATAATTTTATTCGCCGCTTTTCTAAGTGAAAGCAAGATTTAAATAGGAACATAAAAACGTTCAATGACTGACTTATCTCGGCAACTAATGACTTCAATCGCACTCAATGAACGTGCGCATGATTTGTTTATTAGCCACAACTTTGCACAGCAACAGCTAGGGTATATTCATACGCTAGATCTTAATTATGGTGAGAAAATACCGCAACGCACCATGCTTGAGGTTGAAATTGCTGCGGCAGCAAAACGAAAAGAGAGCAGCACCAGTCACCATAAGTATATTGCTAAAGCCAGTAATCACCTGCACCAAATTATTGAGTCATCAATTGAAAAGCAAATAGACGATATTGATAACATCTACCATGAAATTGTTGGGATTCAGGATGCGGTACCGACGGTTTTAGACATTCTGGGTGTAAAGTCAGCGTCAGTTGGGCGGCTTGAACCCTTGGTTAATGAATTAAGCTGGTTGGGTAGAGATTTGGTTTCTTTGGTTAATTTGCCACAGTATCGCAAGCAAAGCTCAAAAGGCGTTACTGTAAAGGTTGATACCCCTGCATTAGCGATGCGCTATCTCGGGCTTGAAAATTTACAAATGGTCATTCCAACATTTGCAATGCGTCACTGGATGCCACACGATACATCGCCATTTCCCTTATTGAAGCGGAAACTTCGTGATCATAGTATGACAACGGCAATTGCAGCAAAGCATCTGGCTGAATTGAATGGTGTGAAAGAGCAGCACGCTTTTACGCTTGGTATGTTATTAGATGTAGGAAAAGTTGCTTTAACGCGCTTGTATTTGAGAACATTTGAACGCGTGTGGCAGGAAAAAGTGCGTATCGCTCGTGATAAAAATCATAAAGACCTTCACTCTGCACTATTAGAACTATCTCCAGATCCACTTTTCTTAAGGGGACTTTTACTCAATCACTCAGCAAATCTATCAACAAAGCTCATAGAAAAAATGGCATTTAGGTACTTGCCATTTATGGTGCCGATGGAAGAGTTTGCAACTAATTATCTACCCCAGTCGCATAGTCAGTCAACTGACTATTTACCCTTAAGTCAGGTATTACGCAAAGCACATGGCTACAGTTTGTATATGATCCTCAAAGACAATCAGTTTATTGAAAAGGATGAAGTAGAGCATTGGTTTACGTATCTAGGATTATCAAAAGAGGAACTCACTACGCTAGCAAAATGTAACTTTAATAGTTTGCAGCTAACAATTTTGTAAAATTTAAGATTTTTTTTGCGACTATTCATTCAAGCTATTAAATGGCTCGATTGGTGGCTTTTCCTTTTCTTAACAGTCAAATCTAATGAGCGCATTTAAATAGTTATTCACTCACTATGAAAAACTATCTCAAACCCTTGAATATCAAGGGCTCTATGAAAGTTTTAAATGAGACTTTAAGGTTTTTTTCTGAAATAATGGGTGAATGAAATTTGTGCCATACGGCTATTTTTAGCCGCAAACTAGTCACACTCAATGCTAGTTTGAGCGCACCTAACTCAACTTTATGGGGATAGAAAATGACTATTAATCGTGAATTATTCGATCAGGTAATGGTACCTAATTATGCACCTTCAGCTGTTATTCCAGTTCGAGGCGAAGGTTCTCGTGTTTGGGATCAAGAAGGCCGCGAGTTTATCGACTTTGCAGGTGGTATCGCTGTTAACTGTTTAGGTCACTGTCACCCAGCATTAGTAAATGCGCTTAAGGAGCAAGGTGAAAAAATCTGGCACCTATCAAATGTAATGACAAACGAACCTGCATTGCGTTTAGCCAAGAAATTAACAGACGCAACGTTTGCTGAAAAAGTATATTTTGCGAACTCAGGTGCAGAAGCAAACGAAGCAGCACTTAAACTTGCGCGTCGTTTTGCGCT
>CAYZOE010000091.1:0-3711 GCA_964479805.1 uncultured Pseudoalteromonas sp.
TTTGAACTAATTGATGTAATAGACAATGTTAAAAATGTGAACTCACTCTCAGCTAATGACAAAGGCATATCACTTGATTTTGAAATCGATGATAATGTGCCAAATTGCCTCGTAGGCGACCCATTAAGACTCACTCAAGTCTTAATGAATTTAGTGAATAATGCCGTCAAGTTTACCGATGTGGGTTTTGTTAAAGTAAAAATAACGAAGACATACGAACTTGATCAAAATATTCAGTTAGCTTTTTCTGTTATAGATACGGGCAGAGGTATCGATTCTAAAAGCCAAAAAAACTTATTTTTACCATTTACTCAAGTAGATGAGTCGACAACTAGAATATATGGCGGAACCGGTTTAGGGCTTGCGATTTGTAAAAAACTTGTCTCTCTGATGGGCGGAAATATCAAGGTGTCGAGTTCACTTGGTGAAGGATGCATCTTTCAGTTTGCGTTAGATTTTCAAAAACGCATTGAGTTTGCTGACTCTTCTAGTGATTGCTTACATGCTTTAAAAAACCTGAATGTGCTCATCATTGATGATAATGCAGATGCGATCCTTATCTTACAAGAGTTACTCAATAGCTTGGGTGTAAACGTTTCTGAAACGCTACCGAGTCATGAAGTAATCAATCACCTCAGTAGCACAGAGGTTAAATATGATGTTATTTTTGTAGATTGGCAAATGCCTAATCTTTGTGGCATTGAAATTGGCCACTTGATTGAAGAAACATTTGCTCGCCAAGACATTAAAAGGCCTCATTTAATTATGATGACAGCCTATGGAAAAAGTGAAGCCCAAGCAGCAATCGAAAAAGAAAATAATTATAAGCAAAGTACATGCTTTGATTGGTACTTAGATAAACCTATATCTCCTTCTCATTTGGTTGATGCCCTTGTCACACTGTCCTGTGATGAAATAAAAGACAGTGTTAAAGTCAAGAATGAAGATGAGCTTAAGGACACCATAAAGAAAATATCTGGCGCAAATATCCTTCTTGTGGAAGACAATGACGTTAACCTAGAGCTAGCCTACGAATTATTATTTGATAATGATGCCAATGTGTTCATCGCTAGAAACGGTGAAGAGGCTATCAATGTTTTGACTAATACTAAAACAACAATCAACGCGGTACTGATGGACTGCCAAATGCCTATTATGGATGGGTATCAAGCAACGCGAGAAATTAGAAAAATGCCTCAGTTTGCCAACCTACCTATTATAGCGATGACTGCCAATGCCTTAACTGAAGATAAAGAAAAAGCCATTACCGCAGGCATGAATGCTCACATTGCTAAACCCATTAATATTAATAAATTTTTTAACTGTTTAGCGAACTGGCTCTCTCCTAACGAAAGTGTTAATCAGTTAAACAAAATCAGGAATGAACAGCTGAATAGAAGGAATCAAGCTGTCGACTTCTCAATGCTCACACATTTTGACATTGAGGCTGGATTAGAGCGCTGTATGAATAAAGCCGCTTTTTATAAAAAGATGCTATTGAGCTTTTTTAATAAAAACCAAACTTTTTTTGATAACTTTGCATTTGATGGCACCAAAGAAGACGAAATCGCGATAAGAGCAATACACAGTTTAAAAGGCTCATCGGGTAATCTGGGGGCTGATACGCTTTATCAAGAACTATCAATATATGAAGACTTAATGAATGAATCTCATGAGGGCTGCCCTGAACAACTCACTAAAGTTAAACACGTGTTCAACACCGTCATGTCGCAGTTAAAAGCTTTTGCTGTATCACATCAAGACACCCCCAACGATGAAGCAAGCAAGCCACTATCGTCTGATTTGAACACAAATTTAAGACCTGACTTACAGAAATTGACCGAGTATTTACAGACATCAAATATTAAAGCCATAGAGCAAATTGAAAATATCTTGCAACAGAATTTTAATCATATTTATCTTTCAGATCTGAATAAGATAAAAGAAAAAGTTGAGGAGTTAGATTATGACCAAGCTGAAACAATGGTTAGTCAACTCGTTGCAAAAGTGCCTCATGAAACATAAATCTCAAACTAATTGGTTGTCGGCTTATTAATACCTTTACTTAGTCTTACACTTAATGGCCGAGAACAAAATATGCTCGGCCTTTTAAATGATGCTGAAGTTGAGTTTTGATTTCTTTATAGTTTTATTAATCAAAGCTTATTCTTATATAAGTCAAAACGCATTAGCATTAGCATTGGCATTGGCATTGGCATTGGCATTGGCATTGGCAAAAATCGTATGCCATTAAACTCACTTTCTTGCTCTGTTATTTCGAAGCCACGTTTTTAAATAAAAGTCGACGGCATTAATTGCTGATCGTAGTTTTATCTCGTGCGCATCAGTTGAATCAAGTAAACACTGAAGTAACTTTTGACCTATACCCCGCCCTTGCGCTTGATGAGAAACTAACAAATGTGTGAGATAATTTCCGGCTCTCATTGCGGCAAAGCCTAATAAGGTATTATGATGTCGCTTTTACAGTGACAAAGTCGTCACTATCAAAAGTCGTTTTTATATCGGGTAGCAGACTCGTCATATACGCTTGTTTGCCTTGGTCGGTAAAGTGCGGCAGCACAGCAACCTTAGACACAGCTTCGACTAAACTTGTAATGGCGGTTAAGTCTTCACTGTTAACTTTCTGAATTTCCATATTTTCGCTCCTAAACTGAAGAAGTGAGTGCCTTTTGGGTCGGATTTGGTTCGTAAAAACCCCATGAGTCTGCACCATCAAAATAGCGAATATTGACTTGCTCTAATATATCTCGTTTAAACATTCTTAGATTTACAGCCATTCGGTCAGCATTGCCTAACTCAGTCGGAGTGTAATGAGTTATACACCCACAACTAATACAGTGACGAAAGTCAATCAACTTATCACCATGGTTGTAGATTTTTGTTTCGCTTTTTACTGAATTAATCTTGACACTCTTCGGAGAGAAGTAGGCCCAAATGGCACCATACTTATAACAAATTGAGCAATTACAACTCGTTACTAAATCTATGGGTTGTAACAATTCAATAGTGACATCACCACAATGACAGCTCGCCTGCATAATACTTCATACTTCCTTATTTTCACTTAAGTTGGGCACCTTTACACTAAATCGTTAAGATACTCGCCAAAATTTTTAAACGCCTTACAATAGCGTACTTTTTATATTTATACACTCAGGGCAAAATATTGAAACTCAGCAAACGCTTAAAATTAATCGAGTCTATGGTGTCAACTGACTATGATCATATTTGGGATTGTTGTTGTGATCACGGCTATTTAGGTACAGCGCTTTTAGATGAGCAAAACGATGAAACCATACATTTTGTCGATATTGTGCCTGAGCTGATGCTCACTCTCGAAAGTAAGCTTAAAGCATTTTATCACGAGCATAACTGGCAAGTTCATTGTTTAGATGTGTCTCATCTGCCTTTGCTAGGTTATGAAGGTAGGCATTTAGTAATAATTGCTGGGGTCGGTGGCGATTTAACTGCGCAACTTATATCAAGTATTAATGCGCAACATCCAAACCTAGAAATAGATTATTTAGTTTGCCCTGTACATCACCTATTTACGCTAAGAGCCAGGCTTCATGAACTGCATTTAGGTTTAGTTCAAGAGGCCTTAGTTGAAGACAACAAACGTTATTATGAAGTCATGTTGCTTTCATCTAAATCAAACGACGAGCCTGTCTCAGCGGTCGGTGAGCAGAT
>CAYZOE010000091.1:3811-19446 GCA_964479805.1 uncultured Pseudoalteromonas sp.
TCAATAAACGGCTTTATATAACTAGCGCTTTTAAAATTATCGAGCTCTTGCTCTTCACAGCTGTTGCAGCGAAAAATGGAGCGACTAATGTTGTTATAACGATAGCCACCAAGCACACCTATCGTCAAGTTTTCGACCAAATAGTCCTTTAATATCAAACCCAACTCACCATAAATGGCTGTGCCCGTTACATCAGACTCACGACTCAATTTGTTCCCCGTTATCGAGTTTTTAACCTCCTCAGTAAAAGGGTTATCATCTTTGATATATACGTAATCTATGCCGATGGCAAATTGATAAAAACTGCGCGGTTCCCCTTTGTAATAAATACCAATTGCGTGAGCAAAATCATCCACTTGCATATCAAGCTCGGTGCCCTCGTAAATATCGTTGACACTCAGAGCTTGATAACTCACCCCATAAGAATAATTATAAAAATTGACGTTTTCGGCTTTACTAATACCACTTAACAACAAAGAGCCGACAAATAAAACATATTTAGAGTATTTCATATTGCTCTCCTACTATTTAGTATTCGCGGCACAGCTTTTTACGGCATGCACAAAGTGCTTAACGGTGCGAGCGTTATAAAAAATAATGCTATTTCTATATTCGTAATTGTAACTACTGTCTTCAAATTTATTATGCGGTGTCCCACTCCAAACTTGCCCCATAGGCACATTGGGAAATACAAAAGGATTCAGTGCTGGCTCTTCGCAAGCTAACTCATTATTAGCCTGTAACTCTTTAATACTCGGTAGACGCCAATTCGCACCAGTATCTTCGTCATTGAGTTTAGCAACGTATTCATAGGCTTGCTGCCAATCAAGCCGTTCAGCACTGCCCTCTTTACACTCATCTCCAGAGAGACCAGCCGCACATCGTTTCCATATAAGACCTGTTTGCTTGTCTAAAATATGGCCATTTTCGTCTTGAAGGTACCTTGTGGAAGGAGCCGAAAAACTCACACTTTGGCTGCAACGTTGATTATTAGCAAACACTTGTCTGTTAGAGATCAGGTTTTCTAATTCACTGACAACCTGATTGTTCTCATATAGATTTTGCTTACCTCTAACTGCTCTGATAAATCTAGGTTCAGAACTCAACCCTCCAGCCACGCGACCATTACCAAAGTCCACCGACCAAATACTATTTTTATCATCAGCATCTATGTTGCTTGTCCAATAAAACCCAACCTTTGTATTAGGAAAAAGTTGCCTATCTATACTCGGCTGTGACTCGCTATAGTTAACTAGATCTTGAAGTTCTATCTTATTTGGCAAACGCCAATCATCGAAACCACATAGCTTTTTTCGATTAAGTTTTTCTATATAAGAATCTGTATCGCAGTTGCTATCACACTCACCCAAATCTTCACTAGAATAGCTAGTAAAATTTTCTGAATACCAAGAATAAGAAAAGCCACTGTCTTGAGATAAGCCAGACCCTTCAGGGCTTTTAACTTCCCAAATTAGACCCGTAACATTATCAAGAACACATTTCCATTGCTCTGCATCGTTAGGCAAAGAGCGGCCTTGTTCATTAATTTTTGTGTAATCAAAACCATGAGAGCCAAACCCTAACTTTGACAGGCCCTCGACACTATCTCGACCAGTTGTACAGTCTTGGTTAAATCCCGACTGCAAATCGCATTGAGGTAAATTTGTATTCGGGAAATCCCCCGCAAAGGTCACACCTGTATCGTTATAAGGCGAAATAATATCGTCACAGGTGCATTCACCGTCGCATTTTGCAATTTCAATTAACGATAACGATGCGCTTGAATTCGCATTTTGCGAATTATCTATTGAGCTTGTTGAGCTATTATTGCTTTGAACTTGATTATTTTCGCTTGCAGCCTCGTATTTACAAGCAGACAACAAAGCTAGCAAAAACAGTATTAATAAGGGTTTCAGCAGAGTCATATTAAACATCCTATTTAAAACGTCGATATGGACCAATGCTCAATTTTCATACCAAAAATACCTAGCATGCAAATTGCTTATGTATGTATACCTAAAGCAAGGCTTTTATAGTTTAATTAACATACTCAAAAAGGAGTTTTATTCTTAATAAACGACATTTTAATTTAATTGTTAAAGTCTTATGTGTAACTAGGACTAATTATGGAAACTGTCGACCCACTCTTAATTGCATTTTTACCTAAAGACATCCGCTCGATGTTTTTTCCTTATGCTAGCGTGCAGCTTGGCGCTTTAATCCTGAACCTGCTGATGGGTTTTATTATGGCAAGTTTAATTGGCTATCACTTTAGAAAGTACGCAAGTGCATTTTGTAATCGCCAAGACTTTTCTCGTCTTTTTCCTCTGCTTATGCTCACGGTCATTTTGATAATCACTGTGGTCAAAGCGTCACTCGCCTTAGCACTTGGTTTAGTCGGTGCATTATCAATTGTGCGTTTCAGAACACCTATCAAAGAGCCAGAAGAGCTTGTGTATTTGTTCTTAAACATAGGCGTGGCTGTTGCCCTGGGTGCCGGACAAACCCTTGCAGCCATTGTAGCTTGTGTTGTGACTCTACTATTAGTGACTTGGGTTAAGAAACGCCACAGTAAAGATGTGCAAGAAAATGGTCTGTTTTTATCACTTAACTATCGCAGTGACGATCCCCATGAAAGCATCGCTATATCGGATGTAAAAAACATTTTGGAGCAATATGTTGATCGCCTTGAGTTACGCCGCTTTGATACTGACGAGCAACACTTTGACGCCGCTTTCTTTATTTCAATCAAAGAAGCCAAACAAATCGATGAATTTATGCATGCATTGAAGCAAAAGTACCAAGGAATAAATATATCACTGCTTGAGCAACACAATATTGCGGGAGTATAGTTATGAGACTCGATACGCCTAAAGCCGCCTACACCCCACCCGAACGCAAGGCGTTTATAATGGGCGTGCTAGTTCTAATATTGCTTTTATTGCCGTCGGTAAATACTGTCAAAATAACGCTAATTCACAATGGCTACGTTGCCCATTTCGAAGATGGTAAAAGTAAAATCATACAGTTGGTGCAAGACATCAGCCTCGCACCTAAACGACTGTTGACTGCCGACAAGAACTTGCCTGTTATCAAAGTCGATATTCAATATCAGGATTGGCTAAAACTTGAACAAGATAGAAACAACGCACTTAAAGACGGTATCATCGCCGAGCAGCGTAACCAAGTGAATGCCACCCTTTATTTAGACCAACAAAAGTACTTTGCTAAAGTTCGTCTACAAGGTGACATGCTTGATCATGTAAGCAACGACACCCGTTGGTCATTGCGCTTTGAACTTAAAAAGAAAAAAGCCTTATTTGAATCTCGAAAATTTGCTTTAGTGGCCCCCAATGTGCGCATTCATCAAGGTCCAAGTTTATTTAGCAAAACCATGGAATTGGCAGACTTTGATATTATTGCGCCTAAAACCTTGCCTGTCCACGTCGTACTAAACGGCGTTGATTGGGGAACCATGTTTGTAGAGCAAGCATTCAGTCAATCTTTACTTGCAGTGAATGATCGTACCGAAGGGTTAATAGCTCGACTAGATATACATGAGCAAACTCAAAATAGTGCAGGTGAAATCATGCGCTTACTTAAACCTCGTGAGTTGCAGCGCAGCACCGTTCTTAGTAATCCCGCTCTAAGCCAACAAAGACAAATTGCGCTTGCGCTGCTCGATGACTTTTTAAACAAAAAACGTCCTGCTAGCGATGTATTTGACGCTAAAAAAATGGGCCAATACTTAGCCACTGTCGACCTATGGGGGGCATGGCATGCGCTCACATGGAATAACTGGCGATGGTATTTCAATCCGCATTTAGCCAAATTTGAACCTATCCAGAGTGATGTGGCAGTTACGCCTGCAAAACATCACTGGTTAATGACGCCTCCTAGCCATGATTTTGCGCTTTCTAAAGCTATGCTGCATGACCCAATTATTCGTTCTCATTATGATATTGCCAAGCAAACTTTAATTGAGCGTATTAATCGAAACTTACTACCTGAATTACAAGCCTATGAGCAAACACTACTCAATAAATTACATGGTGACAGCCCGCTATTGGCGCCTTTTGACTTAACGGTTATGAAAACTCAAGTCATTTGCTGGCAAAGTGATTACCAAGATGCTGGTTGCCAAAATATTGGACAGTTTGATGCAAACTTGCACCAACATATGCAAGATTATGCAGGTCACGCTAATTGGGATATTTTAGCACGCTTTATTTCTAATTCTGTGTCAGGAGGTGGTGTATTAAAACTCGTCAACAACGATAAACAGCCTCTTCATTTAAAGAGTATTACTGGTCAGAACCGCTATGAAGATCGCTCTGAGCTTGAAGAAGTTAACGCTGACCTTCCTCGGGTATTGAACCCAGGTGATACGCTCGACATTAATCTGCCTGCTGACATTGTCGCTGTTAATTTACGTGCAGCTTTAGCGAGTAAGAAAATTGCTACTTTTCAGTTTAAAAAAGACATCGCGCCACTGCACTTTATTCCTCGTCCACAACCTTTAAACACCTCATTAATGAGTCAATACCCTTTTATTGAAATCAATGCAGGGCATTGGTTTGTAAAACCGGGAACTTGGCAAATAAACGACTTTTTAGTCACCCCAGATAACACTGAGTTGGTTTTGCCTGCTGGCGCTCACTTAGAGTTTGCGACCAAAGCGGGCTTGATGGTGTTCGGTCACTTAACAGTGAGAGGCACTGGGGATAACCCTGCATCATTATCTAAACAAGTTAGTAGCCGAAAATGGTCGGGGCTAAGCGTGTTCTCTAACGAGTACAGTCCTAAATCGATTATCAAACATCTCAATATCAGCTATTCGAGTAACCCTAAGCTAGGCTTATGGCAACCGCGCGGTGCAACCTATTTTGTTAAAACATCGGTGCTCCTTGAAGACACTCACATTAGTGAAAACCAGTCAGAAGATGGCTTAAATATTATTAATGGCGATATCGAAATTAACCGCATGTTGATCACCAATGCGCTTTCTGATGCCTTTGACTGTGACTTTTGCGTGGGCACAGTCAATGACAGTGAGTTCAGAAGCATAGGTTTTCGCTCTGGCGGAGATGGTATTGATGTCAGTGGCTCAAAACTCACACTTAATAATGTGTCATTCAATGGTGTGCGAGACAAAGCCATATCGGGTGGTGAACGCAGCCATTTAATCATAAATACCGCTCGCTTTAATAACGTTAATTTCGGCCTAGTTGCTAAAGACGATACCAAGATAACAGCAACCAATATCATGGCTGAGAACGTTAAACATAACGCCCTTATGAGCTATTCGAAAAAGCCAATTTTTGGTGGCGCAAATTTAGATGTCAGTGATTTTAACTGCTTAGACACACAATGTGAAAATAAAATCACCGTCGAAACTGGCAGCGTACTTACCATTAATGGCATTGCAATAGATAGCCAAGACCTCGATGTAAAGGGCCTTTACAGAACAATTATGAAATCGGACAAACCAAGATGAATACAGATAACACACCAAATTATCGCTTCGAGGTTAAGATCCCTATTCCGCTTAACCGTTTAGTGGAAGTTAGAATATGGCTGATGACCCATGCATTATGGTTTAAGCCACATTTTCCTGACCGCTATGTAAACAGCTTATATTTGGATACCCCTCATTTAGAGCGCTATGAAGAAAATCTCAGTGGGATCAGTGTCCGCAAGAAAGTTCGAATTCGTTGGTACAATCAACTCGATGATGCCAATAAAGCCAAATTGGAATTTAAACATCGTCAAGGAGGTAAAGGTTACAAGGTCACTTTCGATACCCAATTTGATTTTGATGACCCAGAATTTAGCTGGGCCAAAGGATTGAAACTAAGTTTCGACAAACTGCCCGAGCAAGGGCAATTACTTTGGGGCGCAGAGCACACGCCCATGCTTATTTGCCGCTATACGCGCCAGTATTTTATTTCGAACTGCCAGAAAATCAGAGCAACATTTGATAAAAATATTAGCGTCTACGACCAAAGATATAATGCCGATGCAAACCTATATAGAAGTGTACCGCTCGGAGACTATGTCTTGCTTGAAATCAAAGCCGATGCAAAATTTGAGAAAGAATTAAGCCGTTTATTAACAACTTGTCCGCTTCGTCAGTCTCGCCATTCAAAGTATGTGAATGGCATCCGGCAATTGATGTGGCAATAGGCATGCTTTGCGTGGGGTAAAGCCATATCTACAATCTCAATTGAAACCTTACTTGCCAACTTCATATAGGCGAGATTTTATATCGCGCTTTGCAATACAGTTAGAATGCGTCATAGTATTTAGCGACTTAAAACAACAATAGCATCATTAACATGATAAAATACACATTACTAACCTTTCTCCTTATCGCTAGCTCATCGAGCTTTGCAAGCATCAAAGCGAACAAAGAAATTTTACTCGACAACGTCGACGTTGAAGTGATCAGAGCCACTTACCCTGCGGGCAGTGAATCAGGCGTTCATACTCACATTTATGCAAACCGTGTGGTGTATTTTGTCAAAGGTGGTGTACTAGCTATTACGTCTGAAGACACCAGCAAGCCTGACCATATTATTACTGTTAAAGATGGACAAACATTGTATATGCCCGGTGGTACGCACAATGTTAAAAACATCGGCGACACTGAAATCATCATCGTTGAAACTGAAGTAAAAAACAGCAAGTTGTAATTTTCATTTTGTAAAAATTAAAGCTATGACTCTTTCAAGGTTTAAATCTATTCTTATATTCATTGCTTTAAGCCTGACAACTTCTAATTTGTCAGGCTGTGCAGCCAAAAGCAAAGTACATGTTATTGCACCTCGGTGTTCGCCTGATGAACTCTCAAACATTTACTCAGCCCTAGCAGAGATTAAGCAAGTAAGTGTCATAAAGTCAGACGCTGAACTGCCAAATGGCATGCTTCATAATGCGATTCTTATTCCTTATCTTGTTCAAGACTTTACATTAGTTGAAGATTTAGCCAACACGTTAACTACTCAAGGAATAGAGACGCAAATCAGCTACATCAACAAATTTAACCATCACTATAAAGATGAACACATTGGTGTGTATATTACTCACTGTAAACCCATCGGAATTACTTCAAAAAAACTCTCAAATTAATTCGCAAATTGCAAAAACAGTTTCAAAACGAAACTTAAAGGTTTCGTTTTATTTTGAATCAATAGCTTACACTTGGCATAGCGTCTGCTTTATTAATAGTGAGTAAATTAAAGATGAAGTAAAGAGGAAGCCGCTATGTATACGCTAACTACTTATCAAAACCTTAAAGAATTATTCCCTGAATTAAACGCACAACTTTTTAATAGCTCACATGATTATCGTAAACAAGTGCTTGAGATGATGGCAAAGCAAGAGTGTAAATTGCATGATTTAAACGAGCAATTTATGGGTGAAAAGCATGAAGCGTCTCGTGAAGAGGCTTGTGTGTTAGGGTACAACTGATGCAAAACCACGTAAAAATCTAACAGCCAGAGTAATGCAATTACATCGAGCATACTCTGGCTTTGCAATTTTTCACAGCCACATTACGAGGTTACAGTAATGGGGTAAAACCTATGTTCAATCTTGACTATAAATTTCGATTTCAAATGGCTTTTCGCCCTGTATACTAGCTGCCTCAACCTATTAATATGATGTGTAGTTCGGTTTTTTTTATGCGTAAGTCCGACAAAAAGATTGATAACCAAATAAGAGAATCGCTCACCAGAGTGTGTGATGCCGCCCTCAAAGATATCGAAGGGTTTCAGTGGATCACTCACCAAGCTAACTATTCTGATTTTCCATATAGCCTGAAGATCACCTGTGTGTTCGATACCAACGAACAATTGAATGGCTATTTAAACTCGACACTGAATGCGTATTTTCATAAATTCATAACTAAAGAATTAAATATGATGAAATTAAAAGTTAAGTCAGTGGCTAAAGTAGTTAGTTATGATTCTGAAGAAAACTGCCTAGCTGAACACAATGGAAACTGGGCTAAACGACTTGGTAATTAATCTGAGCTTTGGTTAATAGATTTACTAACGTATTGATGCTGACATGATAAGTGCTTTTTCAAGTCTGCAGCCGGAGGCTTTTAGTGATAACAAGGCGAATTTACGCGTCACTAGCTAGCTTATTGCAAGTAAATTCAACGCAGTTATCGTTGAAAGTAACCGCTGGAGATAAATTTATTATCCAGAGCTCAGGTTAATTAGTTCACGAGAAGGCTAAACAACGAAAAGCATCGTCACCTTAGCCCCCTTTAAGACTGACTTGCCCTCATTACATAACAAAATCAGAAAAGCTATCACTAAGCATTTCGAGCAAGATCAGTTTGGCATTCGACAAACATTACTCGAAAACGCTTATCGATTCTGCCTTTTGTTACTTAATATGAACAAACAAAAGGCACAACCATATGTTAATCGAATGGTTAGACAATCTCATGCTGTAATGAAACAATAAAGTTTGAGTAAAAGATGAATTAAGGAAATTAATCAGATGCTTGAACAAGCCATGGGTTTAATGGGTTTAATCGCATCAATTTGGCTGGTACTAGGTGTTTATTTAGCAGCAAAGCTTTACCCTAACTATAACCATAGTGAGCAATTTTGCAGCGAACTAGGCGCCGTTGATAGCCCTACACAAAGGTTTTCTCCGCTTATCAATAACTACCCGCTCGGATTACTGTTTTGTCTCTTTGGTATTTATGTCTATAAATTAGAACCAAGTATATGGATTCAGCTTACTGGAGGATGTGTTGTCGTGCACGGTCTAGGCACCTGGGTAGCTGGCTTCTTTCCTATGGACGCAGATCCTTACACCAAAACGCCGAGTCGTGACTGTAATATTCATTCATGGGCGGGTTTATTTATGTTGCTTTCACTGTTGCTGGCACCTATCTTCATGCTCATTGCGCCGCTATCGGCCATAAACAATATCGCGTTTAAAGCCTTTTCAATCACGAGTCTTATCAGCACCATATATACACTCGCCTTGATGAAAAAAGCCTATGTTCAGAAACAAAAAGCTGGGTTTTATCAGCGTGTTTCTTATGGTACCCAGTTAGCCTGGTTGAGCGTGTTCTCTCTCGTCATCTCTTTCAATTAATAATCTATAATGAATCAAACATTTGAAATTAGCCGAATACATACGCTATTAGGTATTTTTAGAGTGTCAGGAGAAACTTTTGATCAACATACTTTGGTAATATCACAACTAGAGATCATGGGTACTGATGGCTGGCTATTTTTAGATGTTCGATCAGCTCAGGTCGCCAACCTAATCAAGCAACTAAGGCCGCACTTGCAGGCTCATTTAAAGGTATAAGCCCTCATGATTAACAAGTTGAGTAGTAAAAACTTAGCTCTTTTTGACTTTGATGGCACCTTAACCGATGCCGATATGTTCACTAAATTCTTAAAGTTTTCAGCGACAAGAAATCGAGCATGGCTAATAAGGCTGACACTACTCCCCTTATATAGCTTTTATAAACTTGGTCTTTTCCCTGCTCCAACTTTGCGAAAGTTAGCAAGCTTTATCGCTTATGCAAACAAGCCCATTCGTGTCTTGTGCCCTCTTGGAGAAGAATATGCGCTTAAGGTGATCCCCAAACACCTTCGCAAACAGGCAATTGAGCGTTTACATTGGCACTTAGAACAAGGTGATACAGTTGTTGTGGTTTCAGCTTCTCTAAACCTGTATTTAAAGCCTTGGTGCAAATCGCTTGAAATAGGACTAATTTGTAGTGAGCTTAAGACTAAGAATGACAAATTCACAGGGCTGTATGTAGACGGAGATGTTAGCAATGACACAAAGGCTGATAGGGTAAGATCAATGTTTAATTTAAAGGAGTTTAAACGTATTTACGCCTATGGCGACACTCCTGAAGACCTTGCACTTTTGTCTCTCGCCGACGAAAAGTATATGAATTGGGTGAAGCAATAGTAGAAGCTAAGTTATGTTTTTCATTGACTTGCGCCTTCATCAAAAGATATTTTTGGTACAAACATGGATAAAAGGATGTTCAATGCTTAAACCTCTTATTTTAACTGCCTCCCTACTTTCTTCTATGAGCGCACTTGCAAGCTCAGTAATTAATAACCAACAAGTGGAGCAACAAAAAAGTTGCTTCAGTGGTCGTTTTGAAACTTATGCTATTTGGCGTGGCATGATAGAAAATAAAATCAAAAGAAGGATGACTGAGCCTCAGAAAATCTCTCAACGCATGAAAGTATTTGATGCTCGCTTTGATGAAGAACAATTTAATACTTTCAAAGCTAAACTAGAATGCACAAACTTTAAATACAAGGTAGATGGTAATGATGTCTGGGGTTTCGTAATCAAGCCGAAGGGTTCTGTGCAACTTTTACCAACCTTAATTTATAATCGAGGTGGAAATGGTAACTTTGGAAGTGTGGTATTTGGTGCCATGATGGCGAACCTATTTCCTATTTCCGAGCAAGGATTTGTGATCATTGGCTCACAATACCGAGGCACCTTCACCAAAGATGATAACCTCGACCAATTTGGCGGTGAAGACGTTAATGATGTATTGGCACTGTTTGATTTAATACCCTATGTGAACGGTGCTGATACTAATAGAATTGGTATGTTCGGTGCGAGTCGTGGCGGTATGCAAACACATTTGGTCGCTAATCAAGCTCCAAGTATCAAAGCCATTGCGACCATTGCCGGCATTGCCGATTTAAGAGCTGGTCTTGAGATACGTGCCAATATGGAAAAGGTCTATGAAAACCGCATTCCTAATTATGCACAAAATAAAGACCAAGAACTGGCCAAGCGCTCAGTATTAAATTGGGTAAATACCCTGCCAAAAAACAGACCTATTTTGCTGATCCATGGTGGTAAAGATAAACGTGTATCAGTTACTCATACCGAGAATTTAGCGGCCGCACTCAAAGAATATAAAATACCACACAAGCTAATACTATATCCTGAAGATAATCACTTTTTAGATATCTCTAAATCACAAGCCGATGCTGAAATTGTGAGCTGGTTTAAAGCCCACTTATAAGATAACAAGAGGTATAGATCAGAACATGGTTCATGCCTCTCCCACCTTGTTAATCTGCAACCATGACTAATTGTTTCTTTCATTTACCCTAATTGAGTAGTGGGAACTAATTCTTTATCAGATTTTTGCATATGAAGATCGAAAATGTAATAACTCATTAATAAAAATAAATCTCATTATTGCACCCTTTTAGGGTAAACTCCGCAGCTTCAGTTATTTCATTAACAATATACATACAAAATGTGAGGTCATTGTTTTGAACATCAACCGCCTACTTGGCAAAATTAAAGTTGCCAATAAGCTGCGAATCTCTATTGCAATCTCTATCGCAATTATAGTCGGAGTCCAATTTTCCGCTGCAAACAAATTAAAAGACACAATGACAGCTGAAAGACAAACAAAGGCGATTAGCCTTGTGGAATCTGTAAGCTCTCAACTCAATGCCATTGCGAAATCAGCAGCGCTGACCACTGAGCAAAAGCAGGCACAAGCAAAGGATTTGATCAATAACACTCGATTTGGTGAGTCTGGTTATTTTTTCGTTTTCAACATCAAAGGGGATATGGTTGCCCACCCTATTAAACCTGCATTAAATGACAACTCTATGACCCAGCATACAAAACCATTTATTCGACATGCTTTCATGCAATTTGTTGATACCGCAGAGCAATATGGAGAAGGTTTTGTAAACTATCTATGGCCAAAACCTGGTTCAACCGAGCAAGAAGAAAAGGTTTCATATGTTAAGAAACAACCACACTGGAACTGGGTGGTAGGCACAGGTATTTACCTTGCTGATATTCAGGAGAATTACTACCAAACCCTGCGAAGTATTCTTATTGAAATAGCAATATATATCACGTTATTACTCATTGTCTCTCAATACGTAGCTCGAAATATTACAAGGCCCCTTAACAAATTAACTCGTACCATGTCACAAGTTGCGAATGAAAAAGACCTAACGATTCAGCTAAAGCATCAAGGTAATGATGAATTATCTGAAATGGGTAGAGCTTTTAATGAGAGTAATGCTCAGTTTAGACATGTTCTAGACAACATTAATGAGAATACCTTATCACTTGCTTCACAAGCGGAAGAACTATCAGTTGTAACTCAACAAATTAAAACAGGGATAATAGAGCAGCATACTCAAACCACTTCAGTACAAGAAAAAGTAGCAGACTTAGAAGAGTCCGCACAAGAAGTCTTTAATAAAACGCAACATGCACTTGAAAATGTAGAACATGCAGCTCAACTAACCGAGCATGGTTTACAGCATATCAATGACAACGCTATCACCATTGAGAACGTCTCCTTCAGAGTGAACAACGCAGCTGAAACGGTCAAAGACTTACAAAGCAGCTCAGATAAAATTACTGAAGTATTAGATGTGATTCAAAAAGTAGCAGAGCAAACTAATCTGCTCGCTTTGAATGCCGCTATTGAAGCAGCTAGAGCAGGAGAGCAAGGTCGAGGTTTCGCGGTTGTAGCAGACGAAGTGAGAACATTAGCCATGCGCACTCAGCAATCTACCGAAGATATTCAGGCCATTATAAATCAGTTGCACTCAGGGGTCAGTGCCACTGTTGCAGAGATGGATCTATGCAGGCAATCTGCGCAGGAAGGCTTAGTGATAAGCCAGCAATGTGATGAGACGCTTAAAAACATTGATGCCGCAGTTAAAGTAATTGAACAAGCTAACAACGATATAGCTACGGCAACACATATGAAGACTCAAAACATCTCTGTGATTTCAGATAAGATGCTCGGTATATCTGCCGTTTCGCAACATACTGAGGAAGGTGCAGAGCACACACACGCTGCCAGCCAGCAGCTCAGCGTGATGTCGCAGGAGCTAAGTGATTTGGTGCGAGAGTTTAAGGTTTAGAAATTTGAAAGTCAGCTCGCGGCATGAGTAAAGCGCCGCAACTGACGGCAAAACAACCTTAACTTGAAACGTTGCGCGATTTTATATCGCGTTTTTTGCGCAGGGAAAACCTGTGCCCACAGCTTCAATAAAAGCAGCTCTACCCTGTAGGCGCGATTTTAGTCCTACTGAATAGTCTCAGTATTTTTTATGTGCCAAAAGAGGAGCTTAATAAGTAACTCTTTTCTGCCCCAAAACGAGCTTCACAAGCTTGAATAAAATTTGTTTCACCACTAGTGAAATTTAAGTCGTTTGCAAAATATTTAGTGCCGTTTTATGAGTTAATTCAACCATACTATCATGGTCAATTGGCATTGACTGTGCGGTGACCGAGTAACCTTCAACTAGTGAAATTAATATCGTTATTGCTCCAGCTAAACACTCTTCGTCTTTTGCGATAGGTTTTAGTTTATCGGCCAATTCTTCCACTACTTTGCTGTAATAATCTGTAAGGTAAGATTCTATTTCTGCGTTTCGTGTTGAAATCGCCCAATACTCCCTGAAAATACGACACATATCTGAAACATCGATAACTAGAGAAAATTGCTCAGCGATGAATGATTTCAAATCATCTTCGGATGTTACAAGTGGGTACTCTTTTAGTCCTTGCAGGCACTGTTTAAAGTATCTATCCGCTACAGCTTTAAGAAGCTCATCTTTATTTTTAAAGTAATATTGAAGGTTGCTCAGAGACATTTCACACAATTGAGCAACTTTTCGCATCGTTACACTGAAATCCCCTTCGTTTTGTAAAAGTCGGGTTGCTTCATTAAGAATTGTTTCTATTTTATTGGATTTTTTTTTCATATACCGCCCTAGATTTCAATAAATTACAGCTTAAGTACTTTTTCAGATAAAAAATACACTTGACACTTTAGGTCAAATGACCTTTAATTTCAACTTTAGGTCAGTTGACCAACTTGGTAATAGGTGATAAATGAAAGGTCTCATTGTAAAAGATAAACAGTTAATACTAACTGGTGACTTAACAAAACCTCAGCGTCTTAAAGGTGAGGTTCTAGTAAGGGTAATAAGCTCTTCAATAAATCAAATAGATCAGGAATTTGCTGACGGTAAGTACGATTTGCTTCTTAAGCTATCGGGTTGCAATCACCTCGTGAAAACAGGTATCGAGTTTTCGGGGGTTATAGCTGAAGATGGTCAAGGCTTTTCAAAAGGAGAGCATGTTTACGGCTATGTTCATTTATCTAAAGGTGTCAAAGCACATCAAGAATACCTTACTATCAATGCTAATTACCTTGCAAAAATGCCAAAGAATATAAGCTTTGATGAAGCTGCATCTTTACCACTTGGCTCATTAACATCTTTTACTGCATTAACAGAACTTGGGAAAGTTGGTAAAGGAACGAAACTACTTGTCATTGGAGCCTCTGGTGGACTTGGCGTTTACGCGCTCCAACTTGCTAAAATATTTGGCGCTACAGTCACCGCTGTTGCTGGTGACAATCAAGAAGGGTTTCTTAATTCACTTGGTGCTGCTCATGTGATTAATTACAAAGAAACGCCTCTGGAACAATTAACGGAACAGTTTGATGTTGTTTTAGATCTTTCCAATAAAAAGATATTCAAAGAAGTTAAGTCTTTGCTTAAAGAAAATGGAAAATTTATTCCAGCTGAACCTAATAAACATTTCTTTGATCTTTTTCTTAGCCTATTTAAAACGAAGAAAACGAAATATTTATATGTTGATAGAGGCGATAAAAGCAAATTAGAGAAAATAACCGAATGGGTAGAAAAAGGAGAGTTAAAACCTTTTATCGATTGCGTTTACGCCTTGGAAAACTATCAGCAAGCGTTTGAGCGATTATCTGTCGAAGGCAGACAGGGAAGGATTGTACTTAACATAAGCGAACAAGCTTAAATTAAAATTTGATTTTTACACTAAAATAAATCCATCAAGAACCCATCCGTGAATGGCTTCCGTCGGGAGTTCGTCGGTAGCTTATTTTTGAGGGAAATTCCAAAACACATTCATATAGTTAGAGGATAAGAAAACATGAAAGACCCTGATCAAATCCAAAATTTTCTCAATGCATGGCAGAATGCATGGTCCAGACAAGATGTTGAAGCCATTATCGCATTCTTTTCCAAGGAATTTGAGTTTGAAGACATCCCGATCGGCCTACATGCAACAAATGCATCTGAGATGCGGGAGGTATTAAGCACAACCTTCGAAAGTGTGCCAAACTTCACGATGAACATTTTTGAACATCATATTTCCAAAGATATTGTAACGACTAAATGGTATCAGTCCGGCAATATGACGACGCAAGTGGATGGTCTTGATCTCAAAGATAAACCTTACGAAGTCGTGACAACTTCGATCATTGGGTTGTCTTCCGACGGTCAGATAACTTCGGTATCAGACAATTGGAATGCCGCTGTTTTTTTTCAGTGATACTGATAACATAATACGAAAGCATCGGGGTAGCCAGAAATAGCACTCCGGGTTGCAAATGAGTACAAAAATAGGGTTAAAGCTGGAGAAGTATTTAAGCCTAATGAATATTAGGCTGATTTATTAGAGGGTTTCGTGGGTAACTTCAAAAAAGTAAAGCAAGAACTACCGAGATTCTAGCATTCAACAAAAAAGCGCAGACCTCATCAAGTTCTGCGCTTTTACTTTCAGCTTAT
>CAYZOE010000092.1:0-18743 GCA_964479805.1 uncultured Pseudoalteromonas sp.
AGTTTGACGTTGTAATTGTTGGCGCAGGACCTGCTGGCCTTTCATGTGCAATACGCCTGGCTCAACAAGCACAACGAAAAGAACAAGAATTAATGATCTGCGTTGTTGAGAAAGGCTCAGAAGTCGGCGCACATATTTTATCTGGTGCTGTATTTGAAACCAAAGCACTGGATGAATTATTACCTGAATGGAAAACTCTAAATGCACCTCTAAATACGCAAGTCACCGAAGACGAAATATATCTATTCAAAAATGAAGAAAATGCCACCAGCATTCCTCATTTTGCGATCCCAAAGACATTCAAGAATGATGGCAACTATATTGTGTCTATGGGTAATGTATGTCGCTGGCTTGCTGAACAAGCTGAAAGCTTGGGTATTGAGGTATTCCCAGGTTTCAGTGCTCACTCTCTCATTATTGAAGACAATCAAGTAAAAGGCATTGTCACAGGTGATATGGGCCTAGACAGAGAAGGTCAGCCGAAAGATAGCTACATGCCGGGTATGGAGCTTAGAGCAAAGTATACTGTGTTTGCTGAAGGTTGCCGTGGTCATCTAGGTAAACAGTTAATCAAAGAGTTTGAACTCGATAAAGATGCAACACCACAGCATTATGGCTTAGGCTTTAAAGAGATCTGGCAAATTGATCCAAGTAAGCACAAAGAAGGCACAGTCGTACACGGCACTGGTTGGCCCCTTACAGGCGATACAACAGGTGGTTCATTTATGTACCACGCTGAAAATAATCAGGTCGTTGTGGGTCTTATCGTTGACTTAAATTACTCGAATCCACATTTGAGTCCATTTGATGAATTCCAGCGAATGAAACACCACCCAGTCTTTAAAGAAGCATTAGAAGGTGGTGAGCGCATCGCCTATGGTGCAAGAGCTATTGCAAAAGGTGGTTTCCATTCACTGCCTAAAATGCATTTCCCAGGCGGCTTATTGATTGGCTGTGATGCGGGTACGTTAAACTTTGCCAAAATCAAAGGTAATCACACCGCAATGAAATCAGGCATGTTAGCTGCCGATGCAATTATAGAAGCCCTAGCGCAAGAAAACCCAACTGCTGATTTAAGTTCATTTGCCGAGTTATATAAATCAAGCTGGTTGTATGATGAGTTATATCAATCACGTAACTTCGGCCCGGTTATTCATAAGTTTGGTAGTATTTTAGGTGGCGCTTATAACACCCTAGATCAAAACCTTTTTAATGGGTCTTTACCATTCACATTTAAAGACACGACCTTCGACCATGCATGCATGAAACCTGCGAGTGAATGTGACACCATTAACTACCCAAAACCTGACGGTAAGCTCAGCTTTGATAAATTGTCTTCTGTATTTTTATCAAATACCAACCATGAAGAAGTGCAACCTTGTCACTTGCAGTTAAAAGATAAAGCGATCCCTATCAACATCAATCTTGCAGAATTTGATGAGCCTGCACAGCGTTATTGCCCTGCTGGCGTATATGAGATTTCTGAAAACGAAGGTGAGAAGCAGTTTGTCATTAACGCTCAAAACTGTATTCATTGTAAAACCTGCGACATCAAAGATCCGAGTCAAAACATCACTTGGGTGACGCCTGAAGGGACCGGTGGTCCGAACTATCCAAATATGTAAATTTGTATTCTCATACTCAAATTGCACAAGGGCCTTATGGCCCTTTTTTCGTTTTATAGCCTCTTGACTATACTTATATTACCCATCGCAATAGGTTAAAGCACATGAATCAGCAATCTGAGCTCGTTTTTCGCTTTTTAGCAGAACCCACAGATGTAAATTTTGGCGGCAAAGTGCATGGTGGAATTGTAATGAAATGGATTGATCAAGCCGGCTATGCTTGTGCAGCGGGCTGGAGTGGCAGCTATTGTGTCACCGTTTCGGTCGCAGGTGTCAGATTTAAACGCCCTATTCTTGTAGGCCAAGTTGTTGAGGTCACGGCGCAAATCGCACATACAGGTAAAACAAGCATGCAAATATTTATTCGTGTCAAATGTGGCGAACCACAAAATAATATTCTATCTGAAACTAATCACTGCATTATTAGTTTTATTGCGATGGATAAAGCCGGTTACCCTGTGCCTGTGCCTCAGTTTGCAGCAAAAACCAAAGAGGAGAAGAAGTTAGAACAGTATGCAATCAAAATGAAAGAAATTGCGATTGAAACTGAATCCTTGCTTCATCGCACAGTAGAAGAATAGTTCTTTAATTGAGTGAGTGCTTAGCAAGTTCATAAATAGCCATATTTGCAATATTATTTAATTGCTGCTGATTATGTTTTTCAGTTTTTAAATCATGAATTAACAATGCTTTTTGCTCTTCAATCAAGAGTTCAAAGTTTTTAGGGCTCACTAAACCATCTTGGATCTGTGTAACAAGCTCATTGAGCTTTGTTTTACGCGATATAAGTGAATCTTTAATAGAGCTGTGTAACTCTTCACAGCTATATTTTAAAATCACCTTTCTACATACGATATCTATGTTGTGCTCAAATCCCATGTTCACTCTCATCACTCCCTTTGACGCTGTTGTTTGCGCTCTTGAGGTTAAATAATGTTCTAGAAGCAAAATGATCTTTTAAGGCTGATGCTCTTGCACTCATTAATAATTCTCGTTCATGCTCAGTAGGTTGATGGTCACTGGCAACAAACCTTGGTCCATTTTTTTTATCGCTCATTTTTCTGTAATTTAAATGATAATTCAGATACAAGATTATGTCGGTTTGTAAAATAATCCAATTACACGCCATTACACCTTCAATACATGGTTTATTTTCTTAAGAAAAGTTACAATTAAAACATCTACTTTTTTATATTTTTTTACTTGTGGAAAACTATCAAATTGAGCCTGTCGGTTTTATTCAATCTCCTTATAAACAAAAGTTCGCCATACCTAGACAGCCCCGTTTAGTGCCTGAGGCAAAAGCCAAACTTATCTTCAGTAAAACATTTTGCCGCAAAGAGTTCGTTCGGGGTATAGAAGAGTTTACACACTTGTGGTTATTGTTTCGTTTTCATGAAACCGCCGAAAAAGGGTATTCTGCACTTGTCCGTCCCCCTCGTTTGGGTGGAAATGAAAAGAAAGGCGTATTTGCCACACGAGCCACTTTTCGACCTAATGGCATCGGCATGAGTGCTGTGAAATTGGAAGGAATAGAATATAAAAACGGCCAACTTGCTCTACTTCTATCTGGAATAGATCTTCTAGATGGCACACCAATTATAGACATAAAACCCTATCTACCTTATTCAGATGCCATGCCTGAAGCTTCTGCCGGCTTCGCCGATACACGCCCTGAAACCTTGATGACCGTTGAATATTCAAATCAAGCAGCTGAGTTTTTGGCAAAGCAAGAAGATAAATCACTACCAGAGTTTATTACCAATGTACTTAAACAAGACCCTCGACCTGCTTACAAAAAACAAAAAGCTGGCACACAGACTTACGGAATGAACCTTTATCATTACAATATTCGCTGGCAAGTCGACGGTGAACACAATCTTGTCACAGAAATCAGTATTGAACGTTAATAAACACTTTTTATGGCTCCTTAGCACTGCTAAACTAACGGCCATTTTCGAGAAAAACAAAACACTATACGAACGGAACCACCATGCGTACCAGTCAATATATTCTAGCGACTCTAAAAGAGACGCCTTCTGATGCTGAAATTATCAGCCACCAACTTATGCTTCGTGCAGGCATGATCCGTAAACTTGCATCGGGTTTGTACACTTGGTTGCCATCAGGCTTAAAAGTTTTACGTAAAGTTGAACATGTAGTTCGTGAAGAAATGAACAAAGCCGGTGCAATCGAGTTACTGATGCCGGTTATTCAGCCTGCTGATTTGTGGGAAGAGTCTGGCCGTTGGGAACAGTTTGGCCCTGAGCTATTGCGTATTAACGACAGGCATAATCGTCCGTTCGCGCTTGGTCCTACACACGAAGAAGTTGTCACAGATCTAGTACGGAAGGAAATAAACAGCTACAAGCAGCTACCAATTAATTTCTACCAAATTCAGACTAAAGTACGTGACGAAGTACGTCCTCGTTTTGGTGTAATGCGCGCACGTGAATTCACCATGAAAGATGCTTACTCTTTCCATATGACAGAAGAGTGTCTGGATAATACTTACCAACGTATGCATAAAGCATACTGCAATATTTTTGAGCGTTTAGGTCTAGATTACCGTCCAGTAATTGCAGACACAGGTTCAATTGGTGGCAGTGTTTCTCATGAATTCCATGTTTTGGCAGAATCAGGTGAGGATGCAATCGCATTCAGTGATGAAAGTGATTACGCAGCAAATATTGAAAAAGCGGAGGCAATTGCACCTAGCGAAGCACGCCCTGCTCCATCTAAAGAATTAAACACATTCGATACGCCAGAAGCAAAAACCATTGAAGAACTAAAGGTAAAACATGGTGTTAAACCGCATCGTGGTGTTAAAACTCTCATTGTTTATGGTGCGCCAGACGAAAATGAAGAGCGTGGTTTAGTTGCACTTATTGTGCGTGGTGATCATGATTTAAATGAGTTAAAAGCTGAAAAACTGGCGCTTGTTGATTCACCATTAGAAATGGCAAAAGAAGAAGACATTGTCGCTGCAATTGGCGCTCGTCCCGGCTCATTGGGCCCTGTAGGGCTTGAACTGCCTATTATTGTCGACCGCAGTGCTGCTGTGATGGCTGATTTTGTTGCTGGCGCGAACAAAGATGGTGTGCACTTCAGTGGTATAAACTTCGACCGTGATGTAGCAAACTACACTGTTGAAGATATTCGCAACGTGGTTGAAGGCGATCAAAGCCCTTGCGGAAGTGGTACGCTGCATATTAAGCGTGGTATCGAAGTGGGTCATATTTTCCAACTTGGCAGTAAATACTCTGAAGCAATGAACGCTGGCGTGCTAGGTGAAAACGGTAAAAACCAAATCATGACGATGGGTTGTTATGGTATTGGTGTATCACGTATTGTTGCTGCTGCGATTGAGCAAAACAACGATAAGTTTGGTATTAAATGGCCGAAAACGCTTGCGCCATTTGAACTTGCCATTGTACCGATGAACATGCACAAGTCGCATCGTATTCCTGATATTGCTGAACGTTTTTACACTGAGTTCCAAGCTGCTGGTGTTGATGTGTTATTCGATGATCGTAAAGAGCGCCCAGGCGTCATGTTTAATGACATGGAACTGGTTGGAATTCCATACACACTTGTCATCGGAGAGCGTAACCTTGACGAGAATAAGGTAGAACTTAAGAACCGTATTACCGGCGAAAAGCTGATGCTTAATATCGATTCAGCAGTTGCAGAAATCACAAAAGCTATCAAATCTTGATCTTACAGCATAAAAAAGCGGCTACATAGCCGCTTTTTTATTGTCTTGAAAAAACGATTATTTTCGTTTTGGACGAAAATAATCGGTATTAGCATAAAAGCTTGTATCTTTGTTTTCTTCATACCATGAAGGTACGCCCAATAATGGTAAGGGTGACATTTTTTTATTGTCTTCTAATAAACCATCCTTAATCATTTGATAGAGCTGCGCATCTAAATATTGATATTGATGTTCTAAACATAATTTATAAAAACTTTCTTCAGCTTTTATACAAACTAGCTTACCTGTAAGCCCAATAAATGGGTTGGTCATCATTTCGTAGTTAGCATGGCCAAATGTGAAAGGTAAATAATTTTTGCCCCACTCTGCTCTTTGTTCCACAAAAGCATCAGACCATTGATGTGACTTAAGTTGAGAAATAATTTCATCATTGTTAACCACTAAAATAACGCCACACTCGTCAAACAAAGTGATTGCATTTCTTTTTTTGCTTCTTTGTTTAGCGCCATAAGCTTCTATCTCTTCGATATGTAATTCATTTAGAAGTCCTTTGGTTTTTGGAAATAAGCACCAAATGAAAGCGCCAAATAAGTCATGCCAGTTCTGCTCTCGTGTTGGCACTTTCCCTGTTTCAAAGATAATAGCTTCGTAGTAACGCGTTTCATTTTCTAATTCAGCATTTGGTGTAAAACGAACATTTAATCCTTGCGGGTTCTTTAACGCTTTTAAGCCGTTTAACCAATCAAAACTAGGCCAGTCTGTATGTGAGTTCAGGTTAAACAATGTGTTTAGATGCTCAAAAGCACCATTATTAAGACAAGATTGAGAAAATGTCTCTGAAGCAACAAATCTTTTCATAGGACTGCAGACTTAAAAATTTTCGCGATTTTATCGTAAACTTGCCTTCACGCCAACCAAGGTCGTTAATCGCTTTAACTCGAAAAAGCAGTTTGGAAATGTGTATACTAAAGTGATTTTAAATAAAAGAAAAAAGTGATCATGAAACTGAGAATAACACTTAGCGCAATTGCAGCTGCCGTGCTTGCAGGTTGCGTTTCAACAAGTAACACATCTAACGATATTCAAGCCGCTTATAATAGTATCAACAAAACACAACTTGCAGAGCATATTAAAACACTTGCGTCTGATGAGTTTGAGGGTCGTGCTCCTTCTTCAAAAGGTGAGGAACTTACCCTAGCCTACTTAACAAAACACTTTAAAGCACTCGGTTATGAGCCGGGTAATGGTGACAGCTTTTTTCAAGAAGTCCCGCTTGTATCTATTGAAGCTGACTCTGATATGGAACTAGTAATTGGTGGTAAAGCTTACCAATATAAGAAAGAGATGGTCATGGGCACAGGTCGCATCAGCGAACTTGAGTCTATCAACAACTCTGAAATGGTGTTTGTTGGCTATGGTGTGAATGCGCCAGAATACGGCTGGAACGATTATGAAGGTCTAGATGTTAAAGGTAAAACGGTTGTAATGCTTGTTAATGATCCAGGCTTTGCGACCAAAGATCCAAGCATGTTCACCGGCGAAGCCATGACCTACTATGGACGCTGGACATACAAATACGAAGAAGCCAGTCGTCAAGGTGCTGCGGGGGCCATCATTATTCATGAAACAGCACCAGCGTCTTACCCTTGGAGCGTTGTTGAAAATTCTTGGAGTGGAGAGCAATTTGGTTTCCAAAAAGAAAATAAAAATATGGACAGAGTAGCTGTTGAAGGATGGGTAACTGTCGATGTAGCTAAAGAGCTTTTTGACAAAGCAGGCCTTAACTTTGATGATGCAAAGAAAAAAGCGGCGCAAGGTGCATATCATGTTGATATGGGTGACTTAACTGCCTCAGTAACTGTTAAAAGTAAAATCAAGACATCAACGTCTTATAATTTTATTGCTACTTTACCTGGTAGCAAAAAGCCCGAAGAACACATTGTTTACTCAGCTCACTGGGATCATTTAGGTAAAGATAAAAACCGTAAAGGCGACCAAATCTATAACGGTGCGCATGATAACGCCACGGGTACTGGTGGCATGATTGAAGTAGCTGAAGCATTCTCTAAGCTGCCAACACGTCCAGACCGTTCTATCACCTTCTTAGCAGTAACCGCTGAAGAGCAAGGCTTACTAGGCTCAAAATTCTATGCGAATACGCCAGTCATTCCAGCGAAACAGACCGTTGCCAACATCAACATGGATAGCTTAAACCTGCTTGGTAAAGTGAAAGATATCAGCGTAGTGGGTATAGGTAAATCGAGCCTAGACGAAATGTTGGCTGACGCAGCTAAAGCTCAGGGTCGTGTTGTTTCTGGAGACCCTCGTCCTGCATCAGGTGGTTATTACCGCTCTGATCATTTTGCATTTGCAAATATGGGGGTGCCTGCAATGTACGCTGGTGGCGGTACTGAAGCACTAGATGAAGCAACAGCAAACTATCGTAAGAAAATGAGTTTAGTACTTCGTGGCTGTTATCACCAACCATGTGATCGATACCGTGATGAATGGGACTTAAGCGGTGCCGTTCAAGATTTGCAGTTGTTCTTCCAAGTCGGCTATGACGTTTCTCAACAACCTAGTTGGCCAACATGGAAATCAGGTGCTGAATTTAAACGGAAATAAAGCCAAATGAGATTGATTTTTATTTAAATTAACACTAAAGTGCAACTCATAATATTTATTGGTTGCACTTTATGATTTCTCTCACCACATTACGGCATTTGCCTGTTTTAAATAAGCTCGCATTAATGCTTGCTAATAAGCGACTTGTTTTACCAATTTTTATACTTCTGTCTTTAGCCTATGAACCAATAAGAACGATTACAATACCAACTCTTGCAGATGCATTTTTCCAGGTTACTGTCTTTGTCGCTGCAACCCTATTCATCTATTACTATCTAGTTGATCGGTTACCTCAACTCGAACTTAGTTACTTAAAAGCAAAATCACCTACATTAGAAATTACTTTTGCAGCAATACTTGGCGCATTACCTGGCTGCGGTGGTGCAATTATTGTTGTTACACAATTTACCAAAAAACAAGCCAGCTTTGCTTCTGTAGTTGCGGTTTTGACTGCCACTATGGGAGATGCTGCTTTTCTTTTGTTAGCTAAAGACCCTCTTGCTGCACTCAGTGTTATTAGTATCGGTGTTGCTACTGGCATAATAAGTGGCTTAATTGTTCGTGTGTTCCATACTGATTCTTTTTGTCATCCTCCAAAAGCTGCAAACTATGATCATGATTGTATTAAGTCTAATAAGGCCATTCATGTTGGCGAAAAGTTATGGAAATACTTTTTAGCACCTTGTGTGGTTGTATCTTTACTCATTGCATTTAACGTAGATTTCGGCGAATTTGATAATGCCATCACTTATTTTGGTGCTTTATTCGCTGCTACAGCTGTAACCATTTGGGCATTTTCCTCAGAGGGAAAAACCTATCAACAAATTGCAGCCGAAGATGAGGAAGTCTCACCACCGAGTAAATTTTCTCGCATAATACAAGATACCCACTTTGTAACAGCGTGGGTCATCGCTAGTTTTATGCTCTTTGAGATCGCAGTGAGTGTATTTGGACTAGATTTAAGAGCTTGGTTTAGTGAATATGCGATTTATTCGCCTCTGATTGCTGTCATAATTGGTTTACTGCCAGGTTGCGGTCCTCAAATAGTCATCACTACTTTGTATATACAAGGTATTATTCCATTTAGTGCTTTAGTTGGTAATGCCATATCAAATGATGGTGATGCGCTATTCCCTGCATTAGCAATGGCACCTAAAGCAGCCTTAATTGCCACACTATATTCAGCAATACCAGCATTATTAGTGAGTTACCTTTTGTTTTGGTATTTACAATAAGTTGTATAGACAAGATATTTTCCCCATTTAGTGCTTGAGTTGTTAATGACACACCATGTAATAAGTGGGCTTAATTAGTCACATTAGTAATTTCACCAAAATCAACCTTAACTGTCAGAGCATAATCAAAAATACAAGCGTTATTATTGAGTTAATGTTTTCTCTGTATTTACAAACAAATGTCAGTAGTTGTATAGACAAGAAAAAAGCCTTAGGTGTTTTTCTAAGGCTTTTTATTATTTTGAATGCTTTATTCAACATTAATTTATAAGACCACTCAGACGATCTAGATATTCTATTGTGAGGAAAGAAAACATTGTTGGCAGCACAACTCACGCGTCCTGCTATCGCTGATATACCTACTTCCATGTAGTCAAGGCGAATTTTGCAATATTAATTGTTCTAAATGAGAAACCTTCGGCACAACTGCAATCAGGTTCAATCACATAATGCAATTAAGTGTCATTACGTATTGGTATCATTTGCTCTGCAGCCTCACTTTTTGAGTAACGATTAAAACACCACAGCGCAATAGACGTTACACCAGCAATAGCTGCAAATAATGACCACATCAGTTCTGGTTTATTCTGCCCTATTGCTAAATTCGCATAACTCCAGCCTGACAAAAAACCTGCAAACAAAAAGCCTAATGCCATAGAAACAAAGTAATACCCCATGTACAAAGCCGCTTGCTCTTTAGGTGCGATGCTAGCCACATATTCTTGACTCTTTGGCGATGTAAGCATTTCACCTAATGCAATTAATAAAATTACAATGGTAATCACCCAGCCAACCATATTGTTTTGAGAGCCAATAAGAAATACAAATGCAGCTGCGATTATAATAAGACCAGCAATGAGTACATATATTGATTTAAACTTTTGGCAAAGCAAACTAACAAAAATTTGTAATAAAATTATTGCAGCAAAATCTAAGTTAATTAGATACTCAGGATTAACCTGTCGGAATTCTAAAAGGTGAGATATATATTCTTCTATTTGTATACTGTTTAGTTCACTTGTATTATTTGAAATTAAACCTAACTCTTTCACCAAGTTCTCTAATTCACTAATAGGCACATTTACTTTTAAGTGCACCCACTCTAGCCTCAAAGTTTCAAAATCAACGGCATTGTTCAACTTTATATCATTAAACAAACCTACTAATGCAGCAGCAATTTTTTCTTCATCTACAAAGGCAAAAAAATCGACTGCGCCCTGCCCGAATATTGACAAAAACTGAACTAAATCTTTTGTATCAACAAAATCTCGAATAAACAGAGGTATGGTGTAAAAAAGTTGATTATACACAGTCCAAAAACCAGTTAATATGGCAAGATAGATTGCGAATTTAGGATTACTGACTTTTATTTTCTCTTGCCACCAGCTTGCTTCGCATTCTTTCGCGACGAGGTTCCAAACTGTATTTAAAATAAGCCAGATCATAATTGCCAAAAACGCTTGAGGGTAAGTAAGCCACTCAACACCCGCACACATTAGTAATACTATAGAAACAAATAAGACTAGAGCAAAACGACCATTTCCAAGCACACTTTGTGCCTCATGTATTGTCTCTCTTAAACTTTTATCGTTTTGCTTCTTCAGTGATGGCGGGTTTTTGTAAAAAAATAATACAGGTACAAAATTTAATAATATCCATGCTGCAGACATCATGAATACAGCATCCCAACTTACCGCTCGCATTGCACCGGCTATGAGTGGACCAAGAAACCCGCCGACATTCACCATGGTATAGAAAATACCAAACCCAAGTCCTCTATTTTGGTCATTGGTGCTATGAGCAATTGTACCAACAACGACTGGCTTAAAGCACGCAGCACCTAAAGCAACTAAGCTCAGTACAATAAAAAATGGCCAAAAATCTTTGACTTGCCCAAGGAAGAAGTAACTTGGTGCCATAATGGCAAAAGAAATAATAAACATTTTCTTATAGCCAATACGATCACCTAGTGCACCTGTTAAAACAGGTAACAAATATAAAAAGAAAGGAATAATACCCTGAATTGCTCCTCTTTCAATATCAGAGAACCCAACACCTCCTTGTGATTTTGGCGTGGTCATATAAATAGATGACACCGCAAAAAATCCATACCATGCTAATCGCTCAAAAATTTCCATGAGGTTAGCAATGTAAAAACTATTTCCAAATCCTGTTTTATGATTAGAGTACACTTTAAGTCCCAATTTGCTTTTTGCATACAATATACCACCATATCATAGTGCGATGTAAAGGATTAATTCATAACGAGGTTCTATAACAAAGAGGTAATGTTGTTGGTAAACAGCAGAAACAAACCTAGTGATTAACTCATCACTACTTTTGAAGCATCAGACATAGCTTTGACTAACAGCTCTAGCAGTACATCTGTACCTTCCAAACTACCGCTTTTAAGTAATTCATCAAGCTGTGTCGCATAGTTATGAATTTCATGACACTCGAACATACCCGCAGTCCCTTTGATTGCATGTACATGCCTTTTCAGTGCCACAAAATCACTATTTTCAAAACTTGAGTGCAAAAGTTGTTTTTGCTCATCTAAGCCCTGAAGGTAATTACTTTGTAGCGCTTCAAATTCACCGATAGGAAGGTTTAACTCTTCTACTTCAAGATTGAGATAATGGCTAATCTTCTTATGGAACTTTGTTCTGTCTATGGGTTTTGACAAATGATCAACGAAGCCCATTTTTAGATAACGCTCTACTTCATGAGTCATGGTATTTGCGGTTAACGCTAATACCGGTGAACTAACGCCTGTTGCTTGGATAAACTTAAATGCCTCTTCACCGTCCATTACAGGCATTTGAATATCCAATAGGATTAAATCAAACTCATGATCTAAAACAGCTTGAACGGCTTCTTGACCATTTTCTGCTGAGATAACTTGAAGCCCCATGCCTTCAAGTATAATCGTTATCAGTTTTCTATTATCGGGGTGGTCCTCAGCAAGTAATACTTTTCCTTTCAGCGTGCCTAGTTTATCTAAGGATTGTAAATCTAATTTTGATTGCGGCAACTCATCATGGTTACTTACCCATTGTGTATCTTTGGTAGTGTACAAACCTAACTCGAGCGTAAACGTTGTACCCGAGCCAACATTACTTTCAACCGTTATATCTCCATCAAGTTTACGAGCTAGACTTTTAGATATATTTAGTCCTAAGCCTGTGCCCCCATAACGACGTGTTGTAGATGTATCTGCCTGATGAAATGCAGTGAATAATGATTTAATTTCGTCTTTGGTCATCCCAATTCCAGTATCTCTTACTGAAACTTGTAACTGTTCACTACCACAAGACACATCAATACATATCTTGCCCACACTCGTAAACTTTAAAGCATTAGAAGTCAAATTTAGTAATATTTGTCGAAATCGCGTTGGGTCAATAACAATTAAATTCGGTAATGGAAAATGATAATTTAATTCAAATTCTAGGCCTTTATCTCTTATTTGCTTGCCAAGGAGAGATTCAATTTCAGCAATGCATCTAAACATATCAGCTTCAATTAATTCTACCTCTAATCTGTTTGCTTCAATCTTTGACATATCTAGTATGTCATTTATCAAGTTTTGTACATGTCTGGCATTTTGGAGAATGACATTAACTGCATTGCCTTTTTCTGAGAGCTTTATATCACCAAGTAGAATTCCATCAGCGTAACCAATTATTGACGTCATTGGCGTCCTTATTTCATGGCTCATATTTGCTAAGAACCGACTTTTTGCCTCACTGGCATCGCGTAACTCTGAAGCTAAATCTTCAAGTTCTTGTGTCCTTTGCAGTACTTTTAATTCAAGGTTCTTGTTTAGCTCAATATTTTCTAGATTGGTCAATCTAAACTTATCTGCAACAGCAAAAGCCAGCAATAATGCATCCATCGCTGTTCCTATTAAACCGAGTAAATAAAGATTTAAACTTGATGGAGGCAACACACCAAGGTTTGTTAGATTGCCTATCATATTTGGAATTGCCATAGCGATATAAGCAAGAACAAAGTATCTTGCGGGCTTAAAGCCTTCACTGATCCGTAAAAATCCAACATACAGTCCCAAGCAAAGTGCTACACCAGTAACAATTGTTGCCCAAAGAAAACCGAAACTTGGAAACAACATAGCCATTGGTATGCCACACGCAGCGACCACACCGAGTATTAATGAACCATTTGTGATTTTAGGGTGAGTGTCCTTCAGTTTGAGTAAATTAATGTAGAACAAGATATTTGTAATGGGTGTTAAAGCAAATCCAACCCAGTGCAAGTTCGGCGAGTACAAACCAAATAGTTGGTCAGAAATGTGAAAAAAGTGACTCCATGCAAAAACCCAGCAAATAGCAAATAATGAGTAATATAAATGCGTTTTGTCTTTGGAACCAAAGTAAATGAGTAGATTGTACAAGCCTAAAACTACGCCGACGCCAAAGCATAAAATCATTACCAGATTTTCAGTAACGACTAAACGCTCGAACACTTCTTTAGGTTTGATAACAAATTTAATAGGGGTGTAAAAAAATTCACTTTCAAAAGAGGTAACCAATACATATTTTTCATTCGGATTAAGCCGAACCGAGTTACCATAATGAAAAGCAAACTCATTGCTGACTTCGCCTCCTGTCACAAAAGTCTGAATAGTACCATCAGCGCTGAATAACTTACTTTCTATTTTTGAAACAACGGTATTGTATGGATATAAGACAAACTCTGTGTCGTTGGTATGATTGATAAGTTCAGTTACAAGCCAATACTTTCCACCAAAAAGGGCTTTCTTTGGCTGTATTTCTAGGCCCTGTTGCCACTCTTCTAAAGATTCATAGTTTGTAGGGAAAGACTCATTTTCTTTCGATTGTAATAACAAGGCTGAATCATGCAAGTTTGTTTCTTGCATATTATGGTGATAATCAAATGTCTGTGCGTGTGACACCGCACACACAATACTAGAAATAATGAGCGTAATAAAAAGTATCGATTTACGCATTTATTTAGCCAACGACTCTACTACATTTATTCATTATATTAATCAAAAGTCATATGAAATCTCTAGCCCAACACGTCTACCCTCACCTTTAAAATCTTCTAACATGCCTAAGAAGCTAGACAAATCAAATTTTAAGTGACTGTATTCTTTATCAAATAGATTTTTAGCCCAAACTCTCAACTGATAGTGTTCAAAAGTAACTTGGCTATTCAAATACCACAATGTATAGCTTGGTTGATGAGCGAGTATATTTTGATTTTGATCAAAATAATAATCCGACTGGTAATCAAAACCTAACGTGGTTTTTACTGCGAGATTATTTTGAAAGTCTGTTTCATATGAAAGCGCACCATTTATATTCACTTCTGAAGTAAAAGGTAAGCGGTGATCTGTTAGTTCATTTCCAAGTGGGTCAATATATTCTTCAAATTCCGCATGAGGAATAAAGCTTAAGCCAAAGGTAGTATTAATGTTACTTGTTAATCTATATTTAACATCAATGTCTGTGCCATAAATTTTTGAGTTACCAACGTTTTCTAGAAGTTGTATCGGAGGGGCACCTTCTACGAGAGACGGTTGATTCATGAAGACTTGTTGACCCTTATAATCATAGTGGTAAAAAGCCCAATTTACTTTTAACGTTTTATTGTCATTGATATATTTACCACCAACCTCATTCGAAATGAGCTCTTCTGGGCCGTAATCTGCGAGCGTTGCTTGCTCAGGACTTGATAAATATCCCCCATAATAACCACCACTTTTAAAACCATTGCTCAAACTGTAGAATACTGAGTGATTGTTACTCAATGAGTAATTTAATGAAAATTTTCCTGAAATATCATCATGTTGCACTTCGCCCACTACGTTATAGAAAGGCAATAAAACCCCTTCTAATGAGTTAGGATCTGCAACGACATTAATGTTACTTGTTGAGTCATATTCAAACACTTCGTCAGAGTAACGAAGACCTGATGTTAGGATTAAACTCTCTGAGAGTTGCCAATCATATTGTCCAAACAATGCGAAAGACTTACTAATTAAGTCATTGTCATAAAAGAAATTAGCTGAGTTACTACCAAATGGCGTACCGCGCAAATCTCTCAAAATGTCATTGTAGTTGTCTTGATAGATTCTTTCTTGCAGTGAGAATAACCCAAGTGTGAGATGGTCATCGCCAAATTTATAGTTCACCCTAATTTCGTTATTTAAAACTTCGGCTTTAACACCCAACTGACCTTCACATAATCTCGCAGGTGAGCCATCGCAATTGAATGCATGCTCTCTATCTAAACGATTAAAACTGTTTAGCAAAATTACAGAGATGTCGTTGCTTAACTGCCAAGTTAACTCACTTGTCCAACCTTTATTAATACCATGATGAGGTGAATCATTATTTACACTTACAGCCCAAAAATCATCAACCCCGTCGTTAAACCCAAATGCATCTACACAGTTCCCTGCATTAATATCACTAACTGAGCATATGACACCATTAACAGGATCTGCAAATATACCTATATTTCCGACAGGCTGAGCAATGCCATCCCAGTGACTATAATTTAAATTTAAATACCACTCAACTTCATCCCATTGGCCAAGATAGCTTAATCGAAAATCACTTTGCTCCATACCCGCTTCTGGAGAAGAAGAAAAGACATTATAACTAGTGTAGTCATAGCGATTATGACTAAACGCTGCCCTAAACACTGATGTGTCATTTATCTGTTTATTGTAAAAGCCATTGCTCTTGTAAAAACCATCAGTGCCTGCACCGGCTGTTAGTTGCCCATAATCACCAGCATCAGGACGTTTACTTCGGATCAGTATTGCACCACCGGTGCTATTACGACCAAACAAAGTACCTTGAGGGCCTTTCAAAACTTCTACTTGTTCAATATCAAATAAGTTTAGTAACTGATTATTAGCAGAGCCAACTGATGCACCATCAATATACATAGCTACCGGTGATGTATTTGCAGTATTGTAATCTATTAAACCTATTCCCCTAATATTTATTGCGGGTGGCGTACCTTCTGCTGCATTTTGACTGATTTTGAGTCCTGAAATAAGTAATCCTAATTCTGTTGTATCTTTTAGACCAGTACTATTTAAAAGCTCCCCTTTCACTTGATTAACAGTCACGCTGACTTTACTTTCAATTTGCTTTCTTTTTTGAGCATAAACTTCGATCACTTCAATACTTTCGTCCGCGTATGAAAAAAGCGGTTGCATTAAAGGCAAATATATTAGTGTAAATAGAAAACTTTTCGGGGATAAATTAGACATTTCCATACTCTCAGTGCAGATTTAGCTGTGCATGACGTAGTATAGTTTAAATGTCTTATGTGACCAAAGCAGATACTTAACTTTGTTTTTCAATAATCTACTTGTAAATTACAAAATATAATCTACACCTGACAAGAAAAAAGATGATTGTCTGTTATTTCTTGAAGGTTTTGTTGCTCATTTAAGCAAATATGAGAGTAATGCAGGTATGCGTCATGGTTAAAGTTTTCAGATAATGCATTCATATATCCATGCTTATACCGTGACTTAATGACGTAAAGGCATGGAATTGTCTTCAGTGTATTAATAACAGGATTAAGATCAAAATGCTTTTCAACATAGGGAAAGTAGATATCAACATGACAATTCGGGTTTAAATTTGTGAAATGTCTAATTTGACCAGGATAAAAGGCAATCATCTTTTGCACACGCTTCAAGGGAGTCATGGCTAAAGCACGCCAAGCAGCAGTAGCACCCGCACTAAAAGCAATTATAAAATCAGGACTAAATTTAATCAGTGCTTCTTGTACTTTATTTGAGTAGCCATCATGACCTAGCCTATCTATAAACTCATCGTACATTGATTGTTCTTGCAGTTCATTATCTGGTTCCGTTACTTCATAAGGGGAAACAACTTGTACTTCACCAGAAAACTGCTCAGAGAATTTTTTCAGTTGGTTTGTGCAACCAAAGATGTCGGATACAATTAATGTTCTCATAGCTGTTGGCCCTTATTAACAGACTCTTATTTAACTTTCATATTTTACCATTGAACAACGAATTGGTGATGTTAAATTATCTCCACCTCAATTTACCACCTGATAAATAATTGTAAAGATTTTGTTTATTTAGAATCTTATATTAACTATTTGCTACACTTAATATCTGTATACTCAAAATGTATAAAAATGCTCAAGCTCCTCGTTATTATTTTTTTTCTGCTATTGGGTTTTGAATCAATTGCTAAAACTGTCACTTTCTTAAAAGTAGACTTTGCACCATATTACATATTTGAGGGGGTAGATAAGGGGAAAGGTAGAGACGAAGCTATCATAAATCAATTAAAGCAGTCGCTTCCTGAATATAAATTTAAACAGATATTTATTCCATCTAGCCGTGCTTTATTTGAATTACAACACAGCAAAAACACAACATGCATATTGTCACTTTATAAAACTGAGCAAAGAAAACAACTGTTTTATTTTTCTAAACAGTATTCTACTATTGGTCTAGCACCCACAATTGCGATGCTCTCAGATGTTGCTGAAACAATAATACCAAAAGGTATTACAACGACTTCATTAAAAGACCTTATCTTTAAAAATAATCTGATTCTTGGCAAATCAACTGAGCGTTCGTATGGGCAACATGTTGATAAGATTATCCTTAACATTCCACAAGACGAAATTATAATTCGCGCAGGCAAAGATTCATTACAGAGCCTCACATATATGTTACTTAAGAAGAGAGTCGACTTAATTATTGGTTACCCCGGTGAACACCTTTATCTTCAATCGAAGCTAAAAAAAGAGCGTCAGTTTGTTCAACTACAAATCGCTGAATCGCCAAAAACCGTCTCAGGCTTTATTGGGTGTAATAAATCTAAAGAAAGTCAGGTCTTTTTAGAAAAAGCTGATATCAGCCTCAGAAAGATTAAGACTTCACCAGAGTACACTGCGTTAATGCTGAGATGGGTTCCAGAAAGTTTGCAACAGAATTTAGCCAATAAATTAAACAATCAATAAATCACAAGTAAAACGTTGACAATAATTTATAAAGTAAAAATACATTATTATTGTTAAGACACTTAAAATGTGTCTTTTCTAACTAATTAGGATCTCTCAAATAATGTCCATTATTTTCTCTTAAGATCTAACCCAAAGATGTCGTTCAGTTAACAAATATATCTGAGTTTCCTCAAAAAGGGGCTAATACAAGCCCCATATGATTAATCAGTTTCTATAAAAGTAACTTTCTTTCGTAATTTTTATGTCTGCTCTTTGCTTAGACTCAATCGTAAAACTAATGGGTGTTGCTTTAAACTTTAGGTCATAACCATCTTTAATAACGGTGACGGGTATTTGCAACATCTGCCCTGCTTCGATTTCAATCACATCTGGTGCATTAAGCCGCGCATTGTCTAAACCCTGCAGGCTAACAGTATAGGTCATGGTAGATTGCGTTTTGTTAATTACGCTCAGTGTATAAGGGTTTTCAACTAACCCTTCATAGTTCACTCTATATAGCGCGTTACGGTCTCGAAT
>CAYZOE010000093.1:0-18437 GCA_964479805.1 uncultured Pseudoalteromonas sp.
GTTTTCTGCTTTGTCGATTGCATCTGCTGTTGCGCCGATTAGTTCAACGCCGTACTTTGCAAGTACGCCGTGCTTGTCTAGATCAAGTGCACAGTTAAGTGCTGTCTGACCCCCCATAGTAGGAAGGACTGCATCTGGCTTTTCTTTTTCAATGATACGTTCAACAACTTCCCAGTGAATTGGCTCAATATAAGTTGCATCAGCCATTTCTGGGTCAGTCATAATAGTTGCAGGGTTTGAGTTAACTAGGATAACTCGGTAACCCTCTTCTCTAAGTGCTTTACAAGCTTGCGCGCCTGAGTAGTCAAACTCGCACGCCTGACCGATAACGATCGGGCCTGCACCTAAAATTAGAATACTTTGTATGTCGGTACGTTTTGGCATGGTTACTCCGCTCTAATTACGCTTTACGTGCTTGCATTAGTTCAATGAAATGGTCGAACAGTGGCGCAGCGTCGTGAGGACCTGGGCTTGCTTCAGGGTGACCTTGGAAGCTAAATGCTGGCTTATCAGTACGGTGAATACCTTGTAATGTGCCGTCAAATAACGATACATGCGTCGCACGTAAGTTTTCCGGTAGGCTTGCTTCATCCGCTGCGAAACCATGGTTTTGTGCAGTGATCATGACAACATTACGGTCTAGATCTTTAACTGGGTGGTTACCACCGTGGTGACCAAACTTCATTTTTACCGTTTGCGCGCCCGACGCTAGAGCTAAAAGCTGGTGACCTAAACAAATACCAAAAATTGGCGTGTCGGTTTCAAGGAAAGTTTTGATTGCTTCAATAGCGTAAGTACACGGTTCTGGATCACCAGGGCCATTGGAAAGGAAAATACCATCTGGATTAAGCGCTAACACGTCTGCAGCGGAGGTTTCTGCAGGAACAACTGTTAGTTTACAACCGCGATCAACAAGCATGCGTAAAATGTTCTTTTTAACACCGAAGTCATAAGCAACAACGTGGAATTTCGCATCGTCATCAGACAGTGTTTTAAACCCTTCACCAAGCGTCCAGCTTGTTTCGTTCCATGTGTACTGCTCTTTTGTACACACTACCTTGGCTAAATCCATACCTTTTAGGCCCGGGAAAGCTTGTGCAGCTTCTAGTGCCTTTTGCTCGTCAATATCACCAGCGATGATACAACCGTTTTGCGCGCCTTTATCACGTAGAATACGTGTTAACTTACGTGTATCAATATCTGCGATACCTAAAATATTGCGCTGCTTTAAGTAATCATCTAATGATTGCTCGTTACGGAAGTTACTAGCAAGCAAAGGTAAATCACGAATCACTAAGCCTTTTGCCCAGATTTTGTTCGCTTCTTCATCTTCGCTATTAGTACCCGTATTACCGATATGTGGGTAAGTCAGAGTTACGATCTGTTCTGCGTACGATGGATCAGTCAAAATTTCCTGATAACCAGTCATCGAAGTGTTGAATACAACTTCACCAACTGAAATACCGTCAGCACCGATAGCTGTACCGCGGAACACTGTGCCGTCTTCTAGGACTAACAGAGCGGATTTAGTCAAGTTAACCTCCTAATGGTAAAAAACGGGACCCAGCCAACAAAGCCGGAATACCCGTTTAAAAAGCGCTTGGTAACACGCCACTTATAAAAATTTGGCAAATTCCAAGTATTTTAGATGAAAACTTGAGAAAGGTCTATGAGAAAACCTTAAAAAATTAAAAATATCCACTTTAACTGTTTTTTTACTTGAAACGGTTAAAAAAGTAACTTTTCTATCTAAATCCTAGCACATCTTGCATAGTATAAAGTCCAACAGGCTTGTCTTTTAACCAAGCTGCAGCCCTTACTGCGCCTTTAGCAAAGGTCATTTTAGAGCTTGCTTTGTGGGTTAATTCAAGTCTTTCGCCTTCTGCAGCAAAATAAGCCGTATGTTCTCCTACTATGTCACCGCCACGCATCACCGAATAGCCAATCTCTTTTTGAGATTTTTCATGCTCGTCTTGACTACGATCAAATACAGCGACTTCATCATGATCCCAGCCTTTAGCCTCAGCTATCGCTTCTCCAATCATTAAAGCTGTACCCGATGGAGCATCGATTTTATGTCTGTGATGCAACTCGAATACCTCAATATCAATATCATCGCTCAGCGTTTTTGCAGCTTGTTTTACAAGATTTTCTAATAAGTTGATACCTACAGAGAAATTACGAGAAAACACGATAGGAATATGTTCCGCGGCTTGTTCAAGCTCTGTCATATCTTCAGCGGTTAAACCTGTCGTACCAATAACTATAGGCGTTTTATGCTCTAGTGCTGTTGCTAAGTGCTTTTTCATGCCCGCAGGTAAAGTGAAATCAATGGCTACATCAACGTCTTCGGCAATCACAGCTTCTGTTGAAAAAGCCACATCAGTTTCACCCTGATTAGTAAAATACTGCACTTTAGTACCAATCAAATCATGTTGGTCACGTACATAAGCCGCCGCGAGTGAAGTATTACCAGAAATTAGCGCAGCTTCACACAACACTTTACCCATTCGGCCATTGGCGCCAAAAATTGCAATGTTAGTCATATTCATCCCCATTCAAATTTTCTGTGTTTATACAGAGTTTATAGCCATAAATCATCTTTAAAAATTTCATATCTTATGTTTGAGCTGCAACTGCAACTGGTTCCGTTGCTGAAATTGAGCCGCGATATAATCCTATGAAGAGAATTCACTAATTTAACTAACAAGATAAGTTCAGAATGGAATAAGTGTTGGACATTGGACATTGGACATTGGACATTGGACATTGGACATTGGACATTGGACATTAAGATTTATTTAAAAAAATTCTGCTTTTCAAAAACCTCCTTTGCATTATTAGTTATACAACTAACCCTACTTTTATAGAAAGATAATTAAAGTCGTATCGTACGATATTTTTCATGGATTAAGTTTGACAAAACATCTAGCCATCTATACATTCACACATCCTTTTTATCGCTTGAATTATGCACGTAATTGTGTGAACAATGGCTGCATAATAAAAATAACTATTTTTTAATATGAGGTTTACATGCAGGCGTCTGTAAACAAGGTAGCAGCCAAGTTGTCACTACTGCCTTTACTAACCTTTGTGGCACTCTTTTTAGGTGCAGGCTTATACCTACAATCGCAAGGCGTAGATTATGCGTTCTACCAGTTGCCTGCACCTGTAGCAATTTTACCTGCCATCGTTATCGCATTTTGGGTTAACCGCAAACCAATTAACGACAGTGTAGAAACCTTTATGAGAGGTGCGGGTCACTCAAACATCATCACTATGTGTTTAATTTATCTATTAGCAGGTGCGTTTTCCGCTGTTGCTGGCGCAACGGGTGGTGTTGATGCGGTTGTAAATGCCGGTTTATCGCTTATTCCACCTTCAATGCTTCTACCAGGTCTATTTCTAATTGCTGCCGTAGTCTCAACTGCGATGGGTACTTCAATGGGGACCATAGGTGCCATAGGCCCGATTGCATATGCCGTATCAATCAAAACAGGTATCGACCCAGCACTAATGGCAGGTACCATAGTTTCGGGTGCGATGTTTGGTGATAATTTATCTATTATTTCTGACACCACTATTGCAGCAACGCGCACGCAGGGCTGTGAAATGAAAGATAAGTTTAAAGAAAACTTAAAGATTGCCATCCCTGCAGCTATTTTGACAATCGCCCTACTGACTTTCTTAACTCCAGAGCCGCAAGCTGTGGAGACCAAAGATTTTGATTGGTTGTTAGTGCTACCTTATGCGTTTATCTTAGTGCTGGCTGTTGCGGGTGTAAACGTATTCGTGGTGCTATTTAGTGGCATTATCTTCGCAGCAGCGATGGGATTTACAACCAACTATGAAGTCGGCAGTTTTGCTAAAGACGTTTATAAAGGCTTCAGCGACATGCAAGAGATTTTCTTGCTGTCAATGTTCATTGGCGGCCTGTCTGAGTTTATCCGAGTGAATGGCGGTCTAGATTATCTGGCACATAAAATACAAGGCTTAACGGCATTCATCGCAAAGTTTCACCGTAAAGTGGCTGATCAATTAGGTATTGCAGCACTGGTATTGACCTCTAACTTATGTATTGCAAACAATACCGTGAGCATCATTGTTGCAGGCCCGGTAGCTAAGAAACTGGCTGAAGACGGTAAAATCTCAGCGAAACGTTCAGCAAGCTTACTCGATATTTTTGCCTGTGTGATGCAAGGATCGTTACCTTATGGTGCGCAAGCACTATTACTTGGCGCGACCTTCAAGATCAGCCCGTGGGATGTCTCAACGTCCTCTTTCTATTGCTTCATTTTGGCATTTACAGCAATCGCTGTTATCTGCTTGCGTAGAAATAAAGCATAAAGACTAATAAAAACCACTTTTCTTGATTTATAGCCCCAATTTCTTTGGGGCTATAAATACCCAAAATACTCAAAAGCAATGTTCAGAGCGCCTCTTAGTAGCTCTAGAAAATGCAATGCCTTACTATTTCAACGCTCTTTTTATACTTAATATAAGTAAATAAGCGCTTCCATGGGCCAGTTTGATTTACTTTTATACTGCGTCATCTATTTTCAATTTATAACCACTAAAAAATCGATTAACCTGAACTTGGGTGATGAGGTTTATTAGGAAATTAAACTAAAGTGATATAAATCATTAAAAATCTACAGTCGTATACTAAAGATGATAAAAAGGCGACTCTCTGCATCATCAGAGGCCTATTGCAAGTTAATTTGTCGCTGCAAGCGCTGAATGTAGCGGCTGTAGATAGATTTATTACCCCATGTTTAGGTTAATTATTTCTTGTCTTTAAGCCAATCAATTCTCACTGAACTTCGTCACTTGAAGTAATTTGGGTATATAATTCACATCATATACTCCTTGCGAATAATTTATCATGAATCATAACATCCGCTTATTGGCCTCTCTTGTACTATGTAGTTCTTTCTCTGCTACTGCTGCGAATTGGAGCGACACGCAATTTCATTTGAACTCTGGCGATGTAAAGAACCCATTCAGTCAACAAAGTGCGCAAACGCAAATTTACTCAGTGCAACATGCATCGGGTTATGACTATGGCGATAACTTCTTTTTTATCGACTTTATTAAAGATGATTTAGATGACGGTTTTAATAACAATGACTTTTATGGCGAGTGGTATTCAAGCTTCTTAATGCCAAAAGCGTGGCAACCAAGTACAAACTCAGCAATGCAAAGTGCCAGCTTTGTGGCGGGTATTAATGTGTCAAGCGATGCCAAAGTGCTTAAGTATCTACCCGGTGTAAAAATAAACTGGAAAGTATCAGGCTTTGATTTTCTATCAACGACTTTTACGGCGTATATTGATGACAGCGAAGGCGTTGCAAAAGGCGGCGCACCAACTCAGACCGACAGCTGGATGTTCGATGTTGCTTGGGGCATGCCATTTAATATTGCTGAACATAAGTTTTATTTCACCGGTCACGTCGAATACATTGCCAGTCGTGAAGATGAATTTGGCAATGATGTAAATGGTTGGATCTTAGCTCAGCCTGCTGTGCGTTGGGATATTGGCCATGTTTTGATGGGCAAAGAAAAACAGCTCATGCTAGGTGTTGAATGGCAATGGTGGCGTAATAAACTAGGCACCGATGTCACAGAATCTTCACCGCAACTTCATGTTGTTTGGCATTTCTAGATTAGAATTTTTCTATTAAAAACGCGCCAATTGGCGCGTTTTTAAATCTCTTAGACTTTAACCAGGATAGGTATAGCTTGATTGCAAGCCTAGTGGAATACCAATACCCCAATACGCTAATAAGAACAAGCTCCAACCGATTAAGAAGGCAATTGAGTAAGGTAGCATCATCGCAATCAATGTACCGATACCTGTGTCTTTCACATACTTCTGACAGTATACAACCACCAGCGGGAAGTATGGCATAAGTGGTGTAATGATATTTGAGCTTGAGTCACCAACACGGTAAGCTGCTTGGCTTAAATCTGGTGAAATACCCAGTTGCATTAACATTGGCACAAAGATTGGACCTAACAGCGCCCACTTTGCAGAGCTTGAGCCAACAAATAAGTTAACAAAAGCAGTTAAGAAAATAATACCAATCACTGTGATGTAGCTTGGTAAAGCAAGCGCTTTAAGTACTTGCGCACCCTCAATTGCCAATAATGCCCCTAGATTTGACTGGCTGAATGCAGAGATAAACAAAGCACAGAAGAATGCCATAACAATGTAGTAAGCCATGCTCCCCATTGCCTTACTCATGGCATCAATCATGTCTTTAGACGATTTAAAAGTACCAACCATAAAACCAAAGATGGCACCTGGGATCCAAAATAATAAGAATATAAGTGGCACAATTGATTGCATTAACGGTGCGCTAAAGTCTGTCAGTGAACCGTTCGGGCTACGAAGTGCTGAGTCTTCACCACTTGATGCATAAGCCAATAATGCAAGGCCTGCAATCATCACAGAAGACGCAACTAGGAATGCTTTACGCTCTTTAGAAGTGACTTCATCAAAAGAAGGAAGGTTATCTGTGTCGCCATCTACTTTAGTGGCTTGTAAACGTGGCTCAATAATTTTATCAGTAATGTACCAACCTAGTAGGATGATAAATACGCTTGATGCTGAGGTAAAGAACCAGTTATTTAACGGGTTAACCGCAATCGTTGGGTCGATGATTTGTGCGGAGCTTTGTGTAAAGCTTTGAAGTAATGGGTCAATACCTGATGGGACGAAGTTGGCACTGAATCCGCCACTTACGCCTGCGAATGCCGCTGCGATACCCGCTAGAGGGTGACGACCCATGGCATAGTAAATTACACCCGCAATTGGGATAACCAATACGTAACCTGCATCAGTGGCTGTGTGACTCACAATCGCGATTAAAATAATTGAAGGTGTTAGTAATGCCTGCGGCGTGCGCTTAAGCATCATTTTTAAGCCAGCATTAATATAACCAGAGTGCTCAGCAACGCCTACACCTAACATAGCAACAAGCACAACACCTAATGGTGCGAAGCCTGTGAAGGTTTTTACCATTGAGGCTAAGAAACCTGCCAATGCATCACCGCTTAACAAGTTGTGTATAATGATTGCTTCACCTGTACGCGGATCGATTGCATCGAAAGTCGTGGTTGAAAATAACCAAGAGAGTAACCATATGAGTAACATGGCAGATAAAAATATAATGGCTGGATCAGGCAGCTTATTACCCACTCGTTCAATGCCATTAAGAAACTTGGCCACAGCACCAGTTGGCTGAGCCGTATTCGCTTGTTGAGTCATGCTTTCTTCCAATAAAACAAAATTACTTAACCATAACTTAGATTGCTAGTCTCAAGCAAGGCAACGTCCCCAAAGGCCATACGATCCGATTAGTTAATGAGCATAAAATTATTTTTTTGCGTTATCGCAATAATTAGTAATAAAACTTCACTTAGAATGTGCGTAAATCATAAGAGGGATCCGATTTACCATGATAAATATTGATGATTCAGTGCTTAAAGACATTAAATCCGGTTTTAATCTTCCGCCTAAACCTGAGCTGCTGACTCAACTTCAGCAAACGCTTAAAGATCCAGAGCCTGATTTGAATGATATCGCAAGTTTAATCTCAACAGACGTAGCGACTTCAGCTGCGGTATTAAAAGTCATTAACTCGCCAAGCTATGGCCTTGCTAGAACTATTACTGATATCCGCCAAGCGGTAATGTTTTTAGGATTAAACAGTATTGCTACACTTGTAACGGGCTTTTTACTGAAACAAGCATTCGATCAAAGAAGTTGTTGTATTAAACTAGAGCGCTTTTGGGACACGGCGACAGAAATTGCTGATGTTGCAACATTGATTGGTAAGAAGATAAAATCTAAAGTACCCACCGAAAACCTTCATATGTTAGGTTTATTCCATGATGCAGGTATTCCCGCGCTTGCCGTAAAATACAAAGACTATGTAAAAGTACTCGGCGCCGCAAACCGAGATTATGACAAAAGCCTGGTCAAGCACGAAGAAGAAGCCTACAAAACCAATCATGCTGTTATTGGCTTCTTTTTAGCGAATAGTTGGCATCTGCCAAAGCATACTTGTCAGCTTATTTTACGTCACCATGATGTCGAGTATTTCAATGAAAAGCACACTGACGAAGAGCACATGACCCTCGCGGCGCTAAAGATGGCCGAAAACCTTGTGCATACGCAGAAACGCTTTATTGCCGATCCTGACTGGTCGTTTATTAAAGACAAAGTGCTTAATGCTCTCGAATTAGAAGAAGATGATTATCTAGACATCAAAGAAGATGTTGAAGATTATTTTCAAGAGAAGTTTGGTTAGCTTTTAAAGCTAATTATATCATAACGTTAGAGCTGACAATCTAGTTAGCTCTGCCCTTTTCTCTTCCATAAATTGAACTCATTTAAGCAATGCTTTAGCTGTTTTATCCCAACAAGGTTTCCTACTACAATAAAAATATGTATATTGTATCCAATACTTACTATTGAGCAGATAACAATGAAAATAACAGCACTTGCATTAGCCACCAGTGTCGCACTAGGCCTTGTTGGCTGTAATACCCTTGATACCAAAAACACATCTGATGAATCAAAAACGCCTATTGTCGTCGTAAGTGATGAGGCCAAAGCTTTAGTGCAAAACATTGTTAACGCCGAACTTGATACATTATGGAGCACTGAATTTGATCATCACCAAGCCGGTTTATTGCTCGCGGTTTCAGAAACCATTCGTGAAGAAGTAAAACAACACGGACTAACAAGCCAAAAATTAGAGCGCTTAACTTATTACCTGCGTATTTTTAGTAGTTTTGGTCCTGTCAAAGACTGGCAATCTGGCACTGCTGAATCACTAAACCAAGCCTTACTTGTCATTGCTGAGCATAGCGACTTTTACACCATCGATGAGACGGTTGCTCGCATTCATGAAAACTACGCCACTGCACTATTTCGCTTATACTTCAATGAGGCGCTACAAGGTAAAACTGCCGAGCAGATTCAACCGCTCAGTCAGCTGATTACGCTTTATGGTGAAAGTGCGTTGCCTCAAGGCAATACATCTATGGGCAAAGCCGTCGATTATGCGATGTGGGAAGTACTTAGAGCCGGTGCGGTACTGCCTTATGAAGCGAAACGTAAAAATAGTGAAGCATTTTCGAGCGCCGTTCAACAACAAAGTCTTTTACAAAACTCGTTAGTTAATTTTATTAGTAGCAAAAATGCAGTGCGAGAGGGAGATGACTGGCCTAAGCAACATGCATTATGGGCATTGGCACAGCATTACAACTTATACGTCACACAGTATTGGAACGAATACTACACCCTAGACGAAGAAGCCCAAAAGAGCCTAAACGACGATAAAACCAGTCTGCCTGTTGAAGCAGAATTAGAGCAGCTCGACAACCAAGTATGGCAAGCACTTAGCAAAGACAGTACGCTTTCTGAGCTTGAAAAGCAGACTCTTTACAGCATTCCTTATGTGGTGACGTCGTTTAGAGGTAAGTCAGAGTGTAGTGAAGCACCGTTAGCAGGGCGTTGTATTGAACCTAAAATTACAGATGTCTTGCCGATTAAGCACGAGTGCTCAAAAAGTGCTTACATCTTAGCGCAAGCGATGAGCAAAAAAGAGCTCAATGATTCATGTCAGCGCTTAAACGAGCAAGTTGATACCTTCCATGAGAAACTCGCAACGCAACGCCAACCGGTCGCGAATGATTTCAACGACCAGCTTCGCATCGTGATCTTTGATAACCATGCCGAGTACAACCGCTGGGGCCAACTTATCTTTGATATTCATACCGACAACGGCGGCATGTATATCGAAGGCACAACCCAAGACCCAGATAACATTGCAACCTTCTATACTTTCGAGCACTTCTGGGTGCGCCCTAGGTTTGCGGTATGGAATCTAAATCACGAATTTGTGCATTATTTAGATGGCCGTTTCAATAAGTACGACACCTTTAACCACTTCCCAAGCAACATGGTTTGGTGGTCTGAGGGCTTGGCCGAATATATTGCTGAAGGCGACAATAATCCGCGCGCATTTAAAAAAGCGTTTGAGCTTGATGAGAAAGACTGGCCAAGCCTTCAAGAGGTGTTCGACACTGAATATAAAGATGGGCAAGACCGCGTCTATAAATGGGGTTATTTAGCGGTGCGCTTTATGTTTGAAAAGCACCGTGAAGATTATTTAAAGCTGGCGCACTTCTTACGCACCGATTTCTTCGATGGCTATAAAAAACTGCTAGATGAGTCTGGTGAAAAATATGGTGCTGAATTCAAAACTTGGTTGCAAGCACACAAAGCCGAGCAAACAAAAGACGAAGCGAAAACAGATCCGAAAAAGCCGCGTCAGTTTTATCGCTATACGTACAAAGATTATTTACAGCCTAAACACTTAACTGAAAATAAAGCGCACATGCATTGGCAGTACTGGCATGAAAATGCATCAATAGCAGAGAAAAGAGATTAATTCAACAGTTTCCCTTTGAGTTAGCAAAGTCACCCTCGAAAGTTGGTGGCTTTTTTATTTTGACTTGCCATCAAGTTAATCTAAACCACTTCATTAAATCAAAAACATACTTTTATAGGCTTTTAAAGGATTAATAGAAATCTAGTTTTATTTTATTAAAGCAATCTAATTTTTGATGCCTAAGTAGATAATTAACCGGGTTGATCGCGTTCCAAATATGACCACAAAATTCAAAAATTCAAGTATGTATTTTTGGTATGCATTGCACTATGCAAAAATAAAAAAATAACACATCAAAAAAACAACTTTTACCTATTTAATTCAATTGCTTATAAAAAAACAATGCTGGTGCAAATTTTGCTTTATTAGAGTATTAAATGAGAGGTACCCATTATGATCAAAAATCTTACTAATAAGGCGTTTAAACCGAGCACACTTTTACTGGTAGCGGTTACAACCCATGTCAACGCAGATCAGTCCTGTCTTGATGGTCTCTTTGCGATTGATAGAAAAGCTGAAGCGGGTCAAAGTAGCCTTTACCATCTTGATTTAACTTATAAAACTTACAGCCCACTCGCAGATTCTGCAATAGCAGTGAGTAACCTTGCAGCAAACAACGACACACTCATTATGTTTAAACGTTTAGACAGTGAGACCAATGCGACTAAAATTTATCAATATGACCTGTCTTCTGGTGAAACAACAGAAATTGCAGATACAACCAGTTACCCGATTAAACGTTCTGTCATGTCATCTGCCGATTTCATTTTAGCAACCAGTCAAACCTACATGTATCAATTTGACATTAATACTGGCGCAAAGACAGTGCTTGGCAAAATGCAGACTAACGACGCAAATTGGGATGACTTTAAACATGGAGACATTACTTATTCACTCGATGGTAATACAGTTTATGTCATTAATGCCAAGTCATTGTATACGCTTGACCAGAGCAATATGCAGCTAGATAAAATTGGCGAGCACAACCTCAATTGGCCTTCAGGTATTGCTACAGCGGAAGACGGAACAATGTATGTGTCTGCAAGGAACGCAGGAGAAAATGCCAAAATATACGCTATAAACCCACAAACAGCCGAAGCCCAGTTTGTTATGGAAGGACCTCGCCACATCGCAGATTTAACCTTTGTAACACATTGTGGAAACCCTCTTTTAACCATCGCAGACGAATTTCAACAAGCAATTGATGATGCAAAATCATATTGGGATGCGAATCAACTAGGCGGTGCAGCTGCGAATGTGGCTGGGTTTAAAGACGGCTCGTTCAACTTTAACAAAGATGGCTTTTTGGTAGAAAGTAAAGACCGTTTAAATAAACACAATAAAAAAACAAAATATCCAAACTCAAATCGCTGTGCGAGGCTTTGGAATAATTTGTTAGACGAAAAATATGTACTTAACCGCTCTGGTGCAGGTCGCAAAAAGTCAAATGGTGACACCAAATGGTATTACTCAACAGCCGACGGAGCATTCAAAATAACGGGTGCAAAACAAGGGGTATGTACTTTTACATTGAATAATAATGACGCATTAAAACTTAAATATGATTCAAAAACAGGGGTAGTTGATGTAAGCAAAGATTAGATAATATGCTTAATTACCTTTCAATAATCAGGCTAAGTTACTTGTATGAATTTAACTTAGCCTTATTACTTTTTACTTTGTCAAAACCTTCTCATCGATAGGTTTTCGTGCTCTTGTAGTTTTCATTTAACCCTTCACATCAATTACAACTACCCTTTTTAACATGTTAGTAAGTTATTAAGACTTTTGCGCTAAAGCTACTTTTAAAGTCTTCACTACTATCAAAACTTGATTGCGTTTTTAGCCAAACTTGAGCTGATATTTTTATACTTGCATTTGAGATTTCTAGCGTGCATGTTCATATCAAATACATATTAAAGAATCAATTATTTATTGATACTGACTCTGGCTTAGATATCAACTTTGAAAAGCAGTTAGCTTAAACACTAAATTCCTTATGTCATTGTCGAACTCTATGTTTTTAATGACCATATCAGCTTCTTTGCCGTTCAAGAGTTAATGCTTACTACAATATGAATTAGCCTTTTTGAAGAGAGACTACTCCATGCTCTACTCAGCTAATGAAAGTACGAAGAGTAACAAATTTATTGTCTTGCAAGGTTTCAAAATGACATATTATGACAACAGTCTAGATAGTTCGAAACGTTGATTCACTTATTTAAGAGGGGATAACTAAGGCTCAACTTACAATTGTTTAGTGTTTTACTTTAGTAACTGTTGCACCACAACATGAGTAGAAATAATGCAGTGGCTTGAATAATCAAGCTGAATGTACTCTTTTTATTCAAGCCTTCAAATATCTAGACAACTAGGTTGCATTCCACCATGACTGTCTAGCGATTAGTAAAATAGAGCAGCCGCTAAGCCAACTCTTTAACTTGCTCCCAGATATTAACCACATGAGTTTTGTCATCTTCTGTGAGTTCGCCATTACGATACGCTTTGACCAAGCTTTTCTCGATTTGCTCATTTAACTCTTCAGGTGTTAAATCTTCACCTTCAACCTGTGCGTAACCTACAGCTAAATCAAAGTGACCGCGCAAGTAGCCTCCAGCGAATAGTTCATCGTCACTGGCTCTGTCTACCAAATCATCAAAAAATTGCTGCGCTGACTCTACGTATTGTTGGAATAACATCTTATCTCCTAGTTTAATTCTTCGTGGCCAACGGCATACATCACATGGTCGTTAAAGCCAGTGATCACTTTAATGTAACCACTTAGTTCTTTATCTAATGCTTCATCGCCTGTATCGGTGATAAGCGGTCTGCCATTCAGCGCTTGCAGCTTGGTCTTTGTCGCAATAACCATAATATTCTCTTTGCCAATTTGTCGAATGAGCGCTGGACTTAATTGTTGGTTACCACGGCCGAATATATGGCCTTGCCCACCTATCAAAGTGATCACTAATTTGGTTGGCATCTTCTCTGCGGCAGCAAATAAGTCTGAAGCTATCATGTCTTGACCAATCAATTCATGATCACAGATAAGGTCTACACCTAACAAGGTATTCTCAAGGCCAAGTTCTTCCATAACAGCCGCCACAGTTGAGCCTGAGCCCATAATATATTGTTCGTCATCTTCCATTTCACTGATCACGTAAGCGGCAATATCAGCAAGTACTAATTCATCGCTCTCTTTGCCGCCATTTTTAACGCTTTGCACATAGCGCAACTCGCTCGGTACTTGCATTTCACCGTAACGTTTCGCTTTTACTGTACCTTGACGGAATGCATCTTCGTCAATGTCCATGACGTCGGCTTCACCTAAGGTGACAAGCTCACCCTTTACAAGCATATCGACGACGCGCCCTGCTGCCTTTGGTGTAATTGCATAGACCCCAGAGTGAATTTTACACCCTGCCGGTACACCTAAAACAGGAATTGTGTCATCAACTGCAGCACAAATATTACGTGCAGTGCCATCGCCTCCTGCGAATAGGATCATATCAACACCTGCGGCTAACAATGCTTTTGCAGCCCCTTCGGTGTCTTCAGGGGTGGTAGGAGTGGCACATTGATAAGCTACATACGTCTCAAAACCCATTTCTTTAGCCAGTCGCCCGCCCATTTCACCATTTACAGTATAAACATGAATGTTTGATTGGTTTTCTTTAAGTTGTTCAAGAGCTAATGCTGTTCGAGTATTGGCTTTTGGCTCAGCACCTAATGCCATCGCCCTCGCAGCAGTGTCACTGCCATCACTACCTTTTAGCGCTACGCTGCCTCCCAATCCTGCAACTGGGTTAATGATCAATCCTAGTTTAAACTGCATCTAAAAACTCCTCTGGGCACTGCCAATCAAACTGAGCTTCAGTTAACGGCCATGGGGTTTTGTAAAAATCACTCAGTGCTTTTAACAACTCTTCGGTGCGGATGTTGAAGCCCTTATCTAATAGCTCGAACACTTGCGCCTGTACGCGTTTTTGAAAACTAAAACGACAGGTTTGCTCACCATTCAAATTGTCGACGGACACATTAAAATCAAACCCGGCAGCTGCGCTTAACGCCCATTCAATCGCCTGCGGTTTGATTTCTACATTTTCAAACTCATGTTGTTGCTCTGTACTTCGGCCATCAGGACAATACCAATAACCATAATCCTCCAGCTCACGGCGACGCTCGCCCGCCACTAGCCAATGGGCAATTTCGTGTAATGCACTGGCATAAAAGCCATGGGCAAAAACAACTTGATTATATGAAGTGCCTACATTTTTAGGTAGGTAAATAGGCTCGTGCTCGCCTTTAATCAAGCGTGTGTTGTACGCTTTAAAAAAAAGACCATCAAAGATTTGCATCAGATCTGGAATTTGGTGCGATATAGGGTTTGTCATTCGGTGTATCAAAGGAACTAGAGATCCAAAATGCTGGTGTCTATAATTGCGCCGCATTGTAAAGTTTTTTACCGTGAAAGTAAAAGTAAGAGGTTAAGCCTCGTCTATCTCTGCTGATACGAAAAAGGCGTCTGACGACGCCTTTAGTTTCAAAACAATGTAGGGAAATAATTGTTTGTGTATTGAGTTTTCTAGTTAAGCTGGCTTTTCCGTCGCCTTCAAGTTGTCATCTGTGCTAGATTCATCAGCTTTTTCAGGCTCAGCTTCAACTTTTACTTCTTCAGCTGGCGTTTCGATGACTTCTTCTGATTCAGCAACCACTTCAAGTTCTGGTTTTGTCGTCTCTGCTGGCATTAAGCACTCAGCTGGCTTGAATACCGGGTTGTCATTCGCGAACGTTGCTAATTGTGAACTCAGGTTTTCAATACCCATCTTGTTCATGTAAGTGAAAGGACCACCTAAGAATGGCGGGAAGCCAATACCAAAGATTGCGCCAATATCACCGTCGCGCTCGTTCGCAATGATACCTTCATCTAAACAACGTGCTGCTTCATTTAGCATTAACGAAACACAGCGATCTGCGATTTCTTTCTTATTTAAACGTGGGCTTGGCGTTACACCAAGTAACTCGTAAACGGACTCATCGACTTTCTTGCCTTTTTTGTCGTACTTATAGAAACCACGACCTGTCTTACGACCTAAGCGTTTGCTATCGATTAAACGATTAAACGCATCCGGCGCTTTAAAGCGATCGCCTAGCTCTTTTTCAAGAATTGGAGCAATCTTAGAGCCAATATCGATACCTACTTCATCAAGTAATGCCAGTGGACCAACTGGGAAACCAAATTCAACCAGTGCAGCATCAATCTTCTCAATAGGCTCACCTGCTAGCAGTAAATTCGCTGCTTCATTCACATAAGGCGCTAGAATACGGTTTACGTAGAAACCCGCTTTGTCTTTCACCACAATAGGCGTTTTACCTTGCTTACGGGCAAATTGTACCGTGCGCGCAATGGTTTGCTCAGATGTACCGTCATGAGGAATGATCTCAACCAACGGCATTTTTTCTACAGGTGAAAAGTAGTGTAAGCCAATGATGTTTTCTGGACGCTGTGCTTTTTCTGCAATTTGTGCAATCGGTAATGACGATGTGTTACTTGCAAAAATAGTCTCAGGTGAACAGTTTTGTTCAATCTCAGCCACCATGCTTTGCTTCAGGTTTAAGTCTTCAAACACCGCTTCAATTACCATATCGACGTGCTTAAAGCCTGAGTAATCAGTCGAGCCCGTAATACGGTTCATAGTTTGCTGCACATCAGCATGAGACATGATGCGACGCTTCTGACGCTTAGATAAAATCTTGTAGCTGTAGTTGAGTGCATTGCTCACACCTTGCTGTGCCACGTCTTTTACGCGCACTAAGGCTTTTGCTTTAACTGCACTCACATGCGCAATGCCTGCGCCCATCAAACCACCACCAAGAACAGCTGTGCGCTTCACTTTTACGACATCATCTTGGTAGTCTTTTTTCATTTCTGTGGTCGCGAAGAAAATACCACGTAATGACTTAGACACTTCAGTCATTACTAGGTCAGCAAACCCTTCCGCTTCTGTTTTATAAGCTTTCATAGGATCAAGCTCTACAGAGGCACGCACAGCTTTGATGATATTAATCGGTGCAGGGTAATGGCCGCCCGTTTTCTTAAGCACACCTTCTTCTGCTTTTTTGAAGATAATGTTACGACCGAATGGATTTGACTCAAGCGCCCAGCTCAGCTTATTTAGCTTAGGCTGAGATGGCTTTGCTTTGCCTTTCGAAGCAAACTTAGTTGCAACATCGAGCAAAATGCTTTGTGGTACACAGTCATTAACAAGCCCTGCTTTTTTAGCTTGCTTAGCACGCACTTGCTTACCTGTTAGCATCCACTCTAGCGACTTTTGGATACCCACTAATTTTGGTAAACGTTGTGTTCCGCCGCCACCAGGTAATAAACCTAACTGTACTTCTGGTAAACCTAATTTTGTGATGTCGCTGTTTGTACATACACGGTAATCACAGGCCAGAGCAAACTCTAGGCCGCCACCTAATGCTGCACCATGGATAGCTGCAACTGTCGGGTATGCTTGATTTGCCATAGCGAAGAAAGCTTGCTGACACATTTCTGATAGTTCTAACGCATTGTTACGCGTTTTTGCACTATCCAACATCTTAATATCAGCACCTGCGATAAAGTTATCTTTTTTACCGCTGATGAACACCATACCTGTAATGTTGTCATCACGGCCTTGCTTTAAGATTGCCGATAAATCATCGGCAAAACTTGCGCGCAAGGTATTCATTTTCTCATCGGCAACATCTATGGTTACAACTGCAATCTTGCTATCCGTTAGCTCATAACTAAATACTGACATTATGCACTCTCCAATACGAAGGCCGCACCAAGACCACCTGCAGCACATGCAGTTGTCAGTGCTAACCCGCCACCACGGCGTTTTAATTCATTTAAACTCTGTGTGATAAGACGTGCGCCAGTCGCTGCAAATGGGTGACCATAAGCCAGTGAACCACCGTTAACGTTAAACTTATCCATATCAATTTCACCGATCGCTTTCGAGCGACCTAGTTTTTCTTGCGCAAACTTATCACTACCAAACATCTTCATATTCGCAAGAGCCTGCGCAGCAAATGCTTCGTGCATTTCAATTAAATCTAAATCTTGTAATGTGATCCCCGCTCTGTCTAACGCGATAGGCGTTGAATGCGCTGGACCCATTAGCATATCTTCGTGTACGCCAATTGCCGAGAAACCAAAACTGCGAACATAACCAAGGATCTCATAACCAAGCGCCTTGGCTTTGCTTTCACTCATCATCAGTACGGCCGCTGCGCCGTCTGTTAATGGTGTTGCGTTTGCGGCAGTTACAGAGCCGTGTTGTCTATCAAACACAGGACGAGGCTTTGCATAACCTTCAATGGTTGAGTTATGGCGAATATTGTTATCTTGTTCGATGAAAGACTTATAAGGTGGTACATGTGCCGCCATCACTTCATCAGTGAGAAGGCCATCATTCCAGGCTTTACTCGCTAATGAGTGTGAACGGTGTGCTAAAGCGTCTTGGTCCGCACGGCTAATGCCGTGTGTTTTAGCCATCTGCTCAGCTGTCTGGCCCATAGATAAACCAGTTGAATACTCAGCCACGGCAGGCGGGACTGGCAATAAATCTTTAAGACGAAGTTTGCTGAAAATTTTCAGACGCTGGCCTAAAGTGCGCGCTTTATTTAAATCAACTAAGCTGCCAGCCAATTTTTTGCTTACACCAATCGGTAATACTGAAGATGAGTCTGCACCACCTGCAATACCAACATGGGCGTTGCCCGCCACAATAGACTCGGCAACATTAGCAATAGCTTGAAAGCTGGTCGCACATGCGCGAGATACTGAATAGGCATCTACCGATACCGGCATACCTGTACCTAACACGATTTCACGCGCGATGTTTGGCGCTTCAGGCATCTGTACTACTTGACCAAAAACCAGTTGGTCAATTTCATTTTTATCAAAGTTAAGAC
>CAYZOE010000094.1:0-18393 GCA_964479805.1 uncultured Pseudoalteromonas sp.
GTTTTGTTTATGGTGTCTAAAGTAACTTTATCTTCAGCGAGCTGTGGATGAAAACCACCATGGGCATATAAGTGATCGTTGATTTTTACCAGCACAGGTTTGCTTCGTAACCAACGACCTAAAATAGTGTGTTGATTAAATAACTGATCGAAAGGTGTCTCTAGCAGCTTTTCGGCTTTAACGTATTTGGGGTTTAGGTAACGTAAATCGCCATTTAGTACCATGACTTCATGATTACCTAGCAGAAGGTGGATTTTACCACCAGCTCGCTCGGCTTGCTTTTCTAGGTCGTGGATAAACCAGAGGATCTCAGTTACTTTGTCGCCACGGTCAAAAATATCGCCGGTTATTACAAAATGGCCATCACCAAACGCCCACTGGTTTTGTGAGTCAATGATGCCATTATTCTTAAGTAGAGTGAGCATCAGTTCATACTGTCCGTGTAAGTCACTGAGTGCCGCTACGCGTTTAACACCTTGGAACTCAATCAACTGCTCATCAAAAGTTAGCTGCGATGTGTTTGCTGTTAAGCCGCAATCAGCAAACCCATAGGGCAGGGAGACCCCTTCAAGGTTGACCTGCTTGCGTTTAACTTGGTCATTGCAAATCCAATTGACTGTTAATGCATTGGCGTGCACGTCAATGTATGGACCGTCAGAAATGACTTCTTTGCTTGTCGATTCTGCAGCGCTGATTTGTGAGGCAAATATCAGTGTGGCACATAGTGTGGTGCGAAAGCGGCTTTTGATCATTATTTTTATCCTGTTCAAATTGGCGAGTGTTCAGTTTTCTTCTTAGAAATAAAGTAGCCTTGATCACATGCTTTTCGGGGCGATCAAGGCTGTTTCTCTAAAGCTAAAAATTAAAACTTAATTTCTGCGCCTAGATAACCAAAGCGCCCCATACCTGTGCCATAGCGGCTGTAGAAGTTACCACGACCGCTCGGCATGAAGTCACCCTTGTCATCCAACAGATTATTAATACCACCAAACATGCGTAGCTCTACGTCAGCTGCCAGGTCTGTATTATATGATACAGATACATCATGACGCATATAGCTGCCATATTTGTGATATGCCAGTGCTTCAGGGCTTGCGATACAGCCATTGTCTTCTTCAGTTGATGCACAACGCTCAGCATTTCGCTCTAGTGCAGCGGTGTACTCTCTTTCTCGGCTTAGGCTATCTGTGAATGATCCTAAATATTTAACCGCATAACGTACGCGCCACTCATCTAATCGCCAGACTACTGAGGCTGATAACTTATCTTTTGAACTGCCATACCCTGCATAATCATCGGTCTCGAGGCCATCTAAACCGAGATAAGTGGTTGAGTTTTCGAGAATATGGTTATAGTCCGCTTTAAAAGATAGTCGACCTAAACTTTCAAAGTCATATTTGTATTCGATTGCGACATCGATGCCGCGGCTGCTGACTTCGTCTAAGTTATCTTCGCGTTGCACGATTTCGGTAATGTTACCTTCATCATCACGGCTGATTTCGTTACAGAATGGGTTACTACTGCCAAATGCGGCACTTGAATCGTAACACTCTTGTAAGATGCGCTCATTAGAGATCACCGAGATAGCACCTTCAATGGCGATGTCATAATAATCGACGGCAATTTGTAAGTCTTCGATGGCACTTGGCGCCATAGTAAAGCCAAATGTAAAGGTGTCAGCCGTTTCTTCTCTTAAGTTAGCATTACCCGCATTCGGTGAGTATTTACTACCTGAACTTGGATCGAATTCAAAGTCCGGGTCTTCAGCAAGTAAAGCCGCAAACACAGGATCTTGACGACACTTGTCATGCCCCGCATTGGTCGAAGTTGCCGTTAGTCCCTCACAAATGTCAGTAAAGCTATCGTAGTCACCGCGAGCAGGAGACATTAACTCTGTGATAGTTGGAGCACGTTGTGCACGGGCAAAGTTAGTACGAATAGTCAGATCTTCAATAGGTTGCCATAATACGCCTAACTTATAGCTAGGCACTGTACCTACGGCATTTATGCTGTATTTCGCTAAACGTAGCGAGGTTTCTAGAGATAGGTTTTTCGCTAGTGGCGCATCTTTAAGTAGCGGCACATCAAATTCAGCAAAGCTCTCGTAAACATCGATTGAGCCTTCGAACTGCGGCACAACGTTAAAGGTAATGCCGCCTTCACGCATACCAATACTGGTTTGTAGATCTTGCTTATCTTTACGATATTCGCCACCAAATACCGCCGATACGGCACCTGCTGGTAGCTCGAACAGCTCACCGGTCATATAACCAACAATATTAGTTTGATCAATATAGGTATTGATTTCAGGATTAACACGGATCCAGTCAGCCATTTCTGAGGTGATAGAGCCCTCACCAAATAGGTTGATTGGCACACAGCCTGCTGCTCGTGCTGCCTCGTCTTTACATTGAATGGTACCACCAGCAAGCTTTTCAGCATTAAGGGCGTGGCTTAGTTTGCGAACATCGAGTTCGTTATAACGCAATTGCTCTTGGTGGAATTTACCAAGACCGACTGATACATCCCAGTCCCACTCTCCGTCGAATGCAGTACCTTTCAGGCCCGCCCATGAACGTATTGTTGTACGTGTGTTATCGGTGGCAATATTACCCACTTCATTGAAGCGTCGGTCCCAATAAATACGATCTTTGTATGGCTCGCTATCCAAAATAGCCTGTGGAACAAATGGATTATCAAGTGGAATATAACCAGGTTTAATACGACCTAAGCGTTCTCCGGTTTCTGGATCATAGATGGTCTGGCTTGCACCTTCATACTCATCTTCTGGTGACTTGTCGTTGAATGATTCATCGATACTGAGTTGCACCTGACCATAAAAGCTAACATCATCAGTTAGTTCATAATCAACCTTAGCTGCGATAGAAAAACTGTCATTTGGTACTTTTAACATCACATATTGACGCGTATTGATGCCGTAAACCTCTTCGTTGTCTTTCCAGTCGTCGCGCAATGTTTGACCGTCATACCAAAATTGTTTGTCGTTTTTCGAGTTTTCTAAGAATACGCCACCTGGAATGCCGTCACTCTTACTTACCCAATCAGCCTGAGTGATGTCACGCATACACTGGTAACCTGTTGCGGTCTGCATCTGGTTACACATTTCGCTTTCACTGTAGCGGTATGCATCTTCAATTTGAGCGCGTTCGCGATCGAAGAAGCTCATACCAAATTGTCGATCCCAGTTTGCACTGACAAAAGCATATCCACGACCATCATCAAAGCTGCTACCAAAATCAAAATCTAGCGTGAACTCTTTGCCGCCGCCATCAAATGACTCACCAGTACGCGCCTTAAATGTTGCGCCTTCTTTGTCAGTTTGTGTGATGATATTTACAACACCAGCAACTGCGTCGGCACCATAGGTTGCTGATGCACCGCCACTTATGACCTCAATGCGTTGTACCATACCACTTGGAATAGTACTTAAGCTGACCACGTTACCGCTGTAACTGTTAGATACAACACGGCGTCCATCGATTAAGGTAAGCGTTCTATCTGAACCTAAGCCACGAAGGCTGATAGACGAGATACCTGTCGAGGCAACACTCGATTGGCTGGTGGTGTTACTTATAGATGCATTAATTGACGGTATGTTATCGACTAGAATTTCAGACAGAGAGCCTAAGCCGGTATCTGCAATTGCATCTTTATTCATCGTGACCAGCGGCGTGGCGACACTAAAACTATCTCGTTTAATACGTGAGCCAGTAACGACAATTTTCTCAACTTTCTCTTCTTCTTGTTCTATTTTTGTTTGGTTTTGTTTTACTTCTACGGCATCTAAATCATTTTGCTGTGCATTGGTGCTGAATACGGCACCAAATAGGGCAGCTTGCACGGCAACGCAAAGTTGCTTTTTGTTCATGGTTGTTCCCGTTTTGATGAGTTAACTTGTTAAAGTGATGTCTGTTTTTGTGTTGTGTTTCTTGTGCCTTGATAATCAAGGACACATGAGACTTGATAAATTGCCAATCTAACTCAACCTCGGGAACATCCGATTTATCTCTTTTTTATATCTTTTTACTAATTTTCAGTACCTTGTGAATTGTTAAGTAAAATTATTTGTTGCAATTTAATAACACTAGCTACTCCCTGTTTTTAATAAATAAGGTAAGATAAAACTATTCACCCGCACTGAATAAGTATGAATAAAAAGTAGCGGTTGTAATTACAGTAGTTAAGTAGAGCGAAGAGCATGCAGTATGAGAAGTCGTTTCAGTTGGGTCCGTATCAGGTGTTGATAGACGAACATTTGGTAATTCTGAATGGCGAAAAGGTAGCGGCTCAACCGAAAGTGATGGAGCTATTGCAAGTTTTAGTGCAACGATACCCTGAAGTTGTAAGTCGCAATGAGCTGATTGAAGGGGTCTGGCAAGGTAACGAAATCATTGGTGAAAAAGCCCTCACTAATACCATTTGGCAGCTTAGACAATTGTTTGCTCATCCAAGTGCGCCCCTTGATATTGTCGAAACGATCCGTAAAAAGGGCTACAAGCTGACACGAGCCCCCGAGTTGCTGAACTTATCTTCGCAAACCATTGAGGCAGAGTCAGTCTCTGAGAAAAAGTCTTACAAGTATCAAGTTGCTTTTAGCTTAGTATGCACAATGTTGGTTTTAGTGGCTTGGTCCTTTTTGAACACTCCCATTGAAGCGCCTGCACAGTCAGCCTCTCAAATAGATGAAATCACTAAAATGCCAGGCAGTGAGTTGCGCCCCAGTCCCTCACCAGACGGTAAACTGTTAGCGTTTATTTGGCAGCAGGGGCAAGACAGTCAGCTTTACTTAAAAGATTTAACTCACCCTAATGTGCCTATCACGCAATTGACTTTTTCAGATAAAAGGCCTTGGAAAGCTGTCTGGAGTCCCGAACAGCAATATTTATATTTTGCCCACAAGAACGACGAATCATGCGAAATTGTTCGGCTTTCTTTAGCTGACTTAGAGCAGTTGGTTTTAACCAGCTGTCCGACAGACTCAGGCTACAACTACATTGCGATCAGCCCGGACGGTAAAACGTTGGCGTTTAATGGTAGGGCGCCGTTGGCTTCGCAAGATGGCATTTACTTACTCGACCTAACCCAAAGAGATGCCTCACCCGAACGCTTGAGCTGTGATGCAGGGTGTAAACTGCGAGATCGAGATGTAGCCTTCTCACCTGATGGGCAGTACTTGGCGATCACGCAGCGAAAGAGTACCTCAAAGGAGCGCCTGAGCCTGTATCATCTTAGTCAAAAGCAGTTTCAAGTATTGGATTCAAGCCATGCTGATATCGTTGGTATGAGCTTTCACCCCAGTGGTCAGTACTTAGTTTATGGCGCACAAACAGCAGATAAACGTCGCGGTTACATTATGGATCTCGAAACCAAGTCGCAGACAAAACTATCGCCGCGGGGATTCAGTTATCCGCAGTTTGATGATCAAGGCAATCTGTATTATCAAAAGCGTCGCGAAAACTATTTCATCGCCAGTTTTACAACCCAAAGTGACGTTATCTCAATGCCGTCGCCCGTGATTGAATCGCATTACTCAAACCAATATCCCACTTTATCACATCAGCATCAGAAGCTGGCATTTCTCTCTAATGAGTCAGGTCAATATGAGTTGTGGCTCGCTGATCTGGACGGCAGCAATCGTGAGCAAATCACCCAGTTGCAAAGAAACTTACGATATCCTATGTGGTCAATGCAGGGCGAGAAACTGTTAGTGGTGAGCTCAGATGAGTCCGATGGTAACGATAAACTCTATGTGTTTGATTATTCATCAAAGCAATTAAAAAGACTGGACTTGCGCTTTGGTAAAATTGGCAGACCGTTTTGGCATGGTAATGGACAAGATATCGTAATTCGCCAGAAGACCGAAAAAGGTTTTAAGTTATTTAAGCTGCGCCTCGACACATTACATTTATCTCAATTAACGCAAAAGCCAGCACGTTACGGGCAATTTATTTCAGATGAAGTGTTATTGTTCGTTAATAATAAGGGGTTGTGGCGTCAACAAGGTAGCAATGTAGAACTGCTACTCGCACAAACTAAGTTCAACACACGTTATGCATGGTATGCCAATCAAGAAAGCGTATTTTATAAGCATTTAGGGAGTAATTTTAACTATATTCATGCATTAAACTTAACTACAGGCGACGATAAAAAGCTACTACGTTTACCTAAATCAAGTTTTAGTAAATCAGCGCCTTTTGTTTATGATGCACCAAGCCAAACCTTATTATTTACTCAAAGCCTCACACCCCAGTCAGATATAAACCGATTAAGTTCAGCAAATTAAGGCGTACTCTCGTACGCCTTCGTGACTATTAGAGGTGTTGCTTTAAACGCCTTGGCACTGGCCTTTTTTACACTGTTGTAGCAGATGATTGTATAGGCCTTGGCTTGATGCACAAGCCGAGCCACCACCCACTCGGGCACAAAATGACAGTTGTTGTTGTTTTGCCCACGCACTACAGTTGCTCGAGCAAGGGGTTGCTGCAACAACAGCAAGTGACGCTGTGGCGATAAAACTCAAGCTAGCAGCGGCGATAAGTTTAGTGATTTTAGACATGATCTTTCCTTATTTTTCAGTCGGTTTTACTTGGGTTGTGATAATAGAGGAGCGTACTCCCCGGATAAATATTGCGTAACCTGAACCATGGATACTAAATCTATCTCCAGCGGCTACTTTCAACGTTAACTGCGTTGAATTTACTTGCAATAGACCAGCTATTGACGCTCAGATTCGCCTTATCTTTGGTAAGTCTCTGAAGCAAAGTTCAGGTTACTTACAACTTGGGTCGTCACCGATCAACAGCCAAACTTGTGACGTGCCTGGCTTTTCATTGAGTGTCCACCACTTCGCTTCGTACACTTTCCCTTGATAAGTTACACGGTCAGGTTTGCGGTAAACCGTATAAGCATCCCAAGAGCCTATACATATAGGAATGTCAGTTGCTTTGGCTGTCACGGTTGCGCTGTGTTGCGTGCTACTGCCTGTTTGTGTGAAAGCAAATTTCACATTGGCGGTACCCGCAGTGTTTGCACTGAACTCAACATTGACACTACAGCTTTGGTTGCTGCTAAGTGTACGGTTGCTACAAGAATCAGCAGTCACTACTAAGCCTGACGTGACGCCACTGCTAGACACAGTGACCGCATTTAAGCTTGCTGATTGTGAGCCGCTATTGCGGATAGTAAAGCGGTGGCTGACGACTTCGTATAAGGTAAAGTTCGCTAAGCTCTGGTTTTGTGTATAGCTTAAACTTGGACTGCTATAACCTTGTTTGATGCCATCGATCCAACCGCTCAGAGCTGCAACGTCGGCATATACACCATATTTGTCAGGGCGCGCACAGCCGATCCCCCAGCTTACCGTACCCAGTTGCACAATCTGACCGCCACGGTTGATCACGATAGGGCCGCCACTGTCTCCACTACATGAGTCTTGTCGACCTTGCGGGTAGCCAGCACAAAACGCCACACTGCCCACATTGGCATAGTTACCGCCCGATTGATTACATACTGCATCTGACACCAAAGGGACGTCAACTTCTTGAATAAATGATGGGCGGCTGCCGCCTTCAGATAAACGGCCTAAGCCTGCCACCGACAGCATATCGCCTGTACGTGCATATTGGCTAATTGAACCTGATGCAAGCTGTACCGCTTGGCCTTGTGTTGGGTTTCGCTCAAGTTTAAGTAACGCAACGTCATAGTTTAAGGTGCTGCGGTTGTACTGTGGATGCACATATTTTTCGACCACGCCGATGCGGTCGCCGTCTGTGCCACCGAGTCTAAAGCCCGCGACTTTTACGTCAATGAAACTAGCAGACTTACTGCTCACGCAGTGTGCCGCCGTTAATACGTAACCATCACCAATGTAACTGCCACCACAAAAAGCCGTAGTACCATTAGAGTTCAAGATTTGTGTGTAGAACTGCCAGTTTGTAGTATTTGCAGGGCCACCCCCGACAATTTGTGGGGTGATATCACCGCCAAACGGTTTATCAATAAATGGCTGTGCCTCAGCTATAGCATGTACTGTAAATACGCTGGAAAATGCAATGGCTAAACTGGTCGTTAACTTGCTGAGTCTCTTCACAACGGATGTCCTTGTTGTTTTTTTAATCGAGTTTAGATTATGGGTACTGTTGGGTTGAATGCAAATGCAATGTTAATGATGATTTTTCAAGTAAGAAGAGCGCTTGCAACTTAATCAAGTAATTTGAGGCTTTTAGGTGAAGTTACTAAAGGAATGTAGCAAGTGGTCTAATTTGATGCGGTTTACAATTTGGTAACGTAAAAGGTTTTTGCAAGTGATTTATGTCACTTGCAAAAGTTATTACTATAAGCTGCGACCACACCAGACAATGCGACCCGCCACGCCGTGTTGCTCGGCGTTTTGGCTATCAATTTGCCAGCTTGGGTAGGCATCGTTATCTGATACCACAGCAATATGATCTGATTTTTGCTTTAAGCGCTTTGCCATTAAACCATCTTGGGTTTGAATCACATATACACCTTCACGGCTGACTTGTTGTTGGCTTAAATCAACCAGCACCATGTCGCCATGTTCAAGGGTTGGCAGCATACTGTCACCGCGAATAGACACGAATGCCAAGCGGTCACTGTGCACACCAAGTTGTGAGCTTAACCAGCGTTTATTAAACGCAAATTGCTCAGTGACATCTTCGCTGCCGCCCATGCTACCAAAACCCGCACTGGCCTCAACGTCGAGTTGTGGCACCATTACTAGTTCATCTTGGCTTGATGAAAACGGCTTATCGACGGGCTGCTCGCCAGTTAATAGCCAGTTTAAGTCGATACTAAATAGGCTATAAAGATGTTCAAGATAGGTCATTGAAGGGCGACTTAAACCACGACAAATACGATAAATATGCGAAGGTGACTTGCCTGTTAAAATGGCAAATTGACGTTTGTTTCCGCCAGCAAATTGCTCAACCAGTTCCATAAAACGACGAGAAAAAGCCGTGCTCATAATACATCACCTCAACATATTTAATTTGGCCGCACAGCATAATCTCTGGCCTTACACTTGTATAGCCAAGTGCAGCGCAACTGCGGAATAAGTAGACAGGTTTGGGTTAATAATAAAGAAAGCGGCTTGAAACCGAGGTTAAAAGCCGCTTTGACTTGCTGGGTGTAATAGCAAGTATTAGGAGTAAATCGTTGCTTTTGTGCTGCTATTTAGTTTCTTACGCTGCGCTTGCTTCGGTTTGTGTTTCATCGCTGTTGCGAATAAGGTAATCAAAAGCCCCTAAGCTGGCGGTTGCCCCTGAACCCATAGCGATAATGATTTGTTTGAACGCTGAGTCAGTCACATCTCCCGCAGCATACACACCACTCATGCTGGTGGCACCGTGTTTATCAACTTCAACTTCACCAAAGCGGCTTAGTTGTACGTTGGTCTCTTTTAAGAATTCACTGTTCGGGATTAAGCCGATTTGTACAAAAATACCGGCTAAATCGACTTGATGTTGCTCACCTGATATGCGGTCGGTGTAGCTTAATCCTGTTACACGTTGACCATCGCCTAGCACTTCGGTGGTTTGTGCATTCTTGATGATGGTGATATTTGGCAAGCTGTTGGCTTTGCGAATAAGCACCTCGTCAGCACGTAATGTATCGGCAAATTCTAATACGGTAACGTGCGAGGTAATGTTGGCAAGGTCAATCGCCGCTTCAATACCTGAGTTACCGCCGCCGATCACCGCAACAGGCTTGCCTTTAAATAATGGGCCGTCACAGTGTGGGCAGTAAGCAACACCTTTGCCTTTGTATTCTTGCTCGCCTGGTACATTCATATTTCTCCAGCGTGCACCGGTTGCCATGATCACCGACTTGGCTTTTAACGTCGCACCTGATTCAAGGGGCACTTCGATGTAGTCTCCGCGAGTAATACCTGCGACGCGTTGGCCTTTCATAATATCGACATCGTATTCTTTAACGTGCTCTTCAAGTTGTGCAACCAGCTTCGGCCCTTCAGTGGCTTTGACTGAAATAAAGTTCTCAATGGCGAGGGTATCAGCAACTTGGCCACCAAAACGCTCGGCAACAACACCGGTATTTAAACCTTTACGTGCGGCATAAATTGCTGCCGATGCACCTGCAGGGCCACCACCTACTACCAGTACGTCAAATGGGTCTTTTTCATTGAGCTTCTCGGCTTGTTTGGCCTCCGCGCCTGTGTCTAGTTTATTGAGAATATCGCTCAGTGATAGGGCACCTTGTGAGAATTGCTCACCGTTTAAAAATACACTCGGCACAGCCATGATATTGCGTGCGTTCACTTCGTCTTGGAACAGTGCGCCGTCGATCATGGTTGCTTTAATGTTGCTGTTTCTGGCCGCCATCGTATTCAGTGCTTGTACCACTTGCGGACAAGTTTGGCAGCTCAGAGATATATAGATTTCAAAGCTTAATGGCTCAGTAATGCTATCAATGATGCTAAGCTCTTCTTCAGAGGCTTTGCTTGGGTGTCCACCTGTTTGTAACAGTGCCAATACCAATGAGGTAAACTCATGACCCATCGGAATGCCAGCAAAATCGATTTGTGTATTACGCTTAAGTGAGCGCACAGACATGTTCGGTGCACGGGTCGCATCACTTTGTTCAGAGACTGTGATGTGTGCGCTTAATGAACTTAAATCGTTTGCTAAGCTTTTTAATTCGTTTGATTTGTTGCTGTCATCTAGGGCAAGCACTAGCTCGATAGGATCAGTAATGGCAGTAAAGTGGCTTTTTAGTTGCGTTTTAATATTTTGGTCTAGCATGGTGATTGTCCTATTTTTTACTCGTCGCCTCTTAACATGCTCGGGTGTTGGCGGAGCCAAAGAGCTTATTAACGTGTGTAAAGTAAAGTGGTTCTAAAGGCTGCTGCCGAAGCAGCCTTTAGCTGAATAAATTAATATCCAATAGATTTCGTGCTGCACGTAGGCGGCAAGCTTATGAATCCCATGAGCATAGTTTTACTATGTGATTGGGAAGAAGAAGCGTAGCCAACACCCGTGCAGTGCGAAAGATGAAGGATAGTTAGATTTTGCCAACCAGGTCTAGTGACGGCGCTAATGTCTCTTCACCTGGCTGCCAAGAAGCAGGACATACTTCACCGTCGTGGTTTGCAATGTACTGAGCTGCTTGTACTTTACGGACTAATTCATTTGCAGCGCGGCCGATACCTAGGTCGTGTGTTTCAACTACTTTGATTTCGCCTTCTGGGTTGATTACAAAAGTACCGCGAAGTGCTAAACCTTCTTCTTCAATCATTACACCGAAGTTGCGTGTAATACGACCTGTTGGGTCACCAATCATTGGGAATTGGATTTTCTTAATTGTGTCTGACGCATCGTGCCAAGCTTTGTGTGTGAAGTGCGTGTCAGTTGATACTGAGTAAACTTCAACGCCCATGTCTTGAAGCTGTGCGTAATGGTCAGCAAGGTCACCTAGCTCAGTCGGACATACAAATGTGAAGTCAGCTGGGTAGAAGAATACGATTGCCCATTTACCTAGTAGGTCTTGCTCGCTTACTTCAACGAAGTCACCATTGTGGTAAGCCGTTGCATTGAATGGTTTGATTTGTGTGTTGATCAATGAAGTGGTCATAATGTTTACTCTCTTAGTTAGTTTGTAATTACTACGTTTTGGGCATCCTGTTGCTATGCCCCTTTGCTTGGTAACTAAGATAGTGGCTTTGAATTATTAAATAAAATGGATTGTTTTGATTGGTTTAATCGATTTTTGTGAATGTGGTTTGGAATGCTTTATGCGAGTTGGGAATGTTAGAACTGATGATAGTCTACTTTTCACGTCTATATTGATTTGCTACTTGAGTGCGGTAAAGTAACGACGTTTCAAATTTAGCTTGACTGAGAGCGGTGATATGGAAAAACAACCGAAGGTGTTTCTAATTAATCTGGATAAAAGTAAGGATAGATTAGAAAAAAGTGCCATAAGGTTAGCTGAATATGGTGTTGACTTCGAGCGGATCCCTGCGGTTTATGGTGCAGATTTATCTGAACAAGAAATTACCCAACATTACAGTGTGAAGTTAAATAATGAAAAGTTTTTCCGCCCTTTAGGTAAGGGAGAGATCGGATGTTACTTTAGCCATCGGCTTGCTTGGCAAAAAATTGTAGATCAACAATTACCTTACGGTATTGTTTTAGAAGATGACTTTCGAATTGTTGGTGATTTGAGCAAAGTATTCAACGCCCTTGATGCGCTAAATGGCGAGTGGGAGTTAGTTAAGTTGGCGAGCTATCAAAATCGTATAAGGCCAATTAAAGCGAGTAAAAACATAGATGAGCACTTTGATTTAGTCGTAAATACGAAAGCTGTGAGTGGCTGTTGTGCTCAAGCAATCACTTTAGACGGCGCTAAAAAACTTCTCGCAGCCACAGACAAGTTTGGACGACCTGTCGATACAGATATTCAGCATATTTGGGAAACAAAAGTGCCTGTTGTTGCTTTGATGCCTTTTTATATCGAGCAAGATATGGCGTTTGAAAGCGATATAGCAGCTGTTAGCCCAAAGAAAGAGAAAAAATCTCTTTCAAAAAAAATAAAAGCCATGATGAAAGAAAAGGTGATGAATTTTATACATACAGCTAAAGTTGCTAAGCGGCTAACTCAGAGTTAGCCGCTTAGCATAAAAGCGGGTTTGGTACTATTTGTCATTTTTATAATTTTACTCAGTTTCTATCATAGATAAGTCTACGTTAGGGTCTGTGATCCTATCGAATACTAAACTTGCTCTTCCCAGTGGCGGGCGATTTTGTAGCTGTTTGAAATCACTTGGTTGAATACTACTTTCAGACTGTTTGGCTATCTCAAAAGAAAACACATAGAAACCTTCCAAGCCCATTCTTAAATCACTAAAAATGTAGCTTTGCTCTTGTTGATAAACCCCATATAAGCCCTTGGTAAAGTTCTGTAGCAAAGCAATACGTTGGTCTTCTAAACCTCTAAGAATATGATTTTCTGTTTTGTAAAAGCGGATATCAATCTCATCAACGGAATCAAAGACTGATGCATATATTTCATAATGCCCTTGTTCTGTGGTAGCCACGGCGCGCCAAAGCAAAGTGTTAAAAGGTGAGGGGGTGCTTTCGAATTGTTTAAAAGTAATGGCTTGCTTGTCTAATGCCTCGAGTATTTTGCTTTCTATAAACCATTTGGCACTCAGGCTCCAAGTCAGATAAAGCGAGCTCACTACCAGTGCGGTAGTGTTAATTTTGCTTGAATAGGGTTTTGTACGAGCAAAGCACAGAGCGACAAACGCAAACAGTAGAGGCAGGCTATACATGGGGTCGATGATAAACACACTGGAAATACCAAACGGATAATTGCTCAGAGGCCAGAGTAATTGCGTGCCATATACGGTAAAGGTATCGAGCAGCGCATGGGTGCCCATGATTAAAAATATCGCAACAGACCAGCGTGTCAGCGACACAGATTTTGTCCAGTGCATTTTCGCAATGAGCCACGCTATGAGTGGACTCAACAGCAATTGAATAATTAAGGAGTGACTAAAACTGCGGTGATAAACAAAGTTTTCAACATCACCGCCGAAGTTTATCAACACATCTAAGTCGGGTAGAGTGCCAAATGCAGCACCAACAAGTAGCGACTTTCGGCCGAGTTTATTGCCTAAAGTGGCGTAGCCCACGGCACTGCCGAGTAAAATTTGCGTGACTGAATCCATTTTAAAAACCTAAAAGCGACATTAAGAAAGAGAGTAATTTTTTACTTATACCTTATTTTTGCGTCTTAAGTTTATGCCTAAAGTAAAAGCTGCTGCTTAAACTTAGCGGCTTGTCGTCGAGAGACTTCGAGCACAGCGCCGTCGTTAAGAGTGATTTGATAACCGCCTGATACCCACGGTTCAATATGAGTAATACAACTCAGTTGTACAATACAACTACGGCTGATCTTAAAGAAGTAATTACCATCAAGCTTATTCTCGATACTCGATAGAGACGCGCTATGCGTCACTACCTTACCATCATAATGAATACGGCTATAATTGCCCAAGGCTTCGATATAGCTGACGTCTTTTACCTGAATAAGGTGGCATTTTTCAGCGTCTTTAACAAAAAATGACTGGGCCATATCTAGCGGTTTGGTTAAGTGGGAGGCTTCTTTATGACCTTCACTGTGCTGAGTAATGTTGAGTTTTGCGAGCGCTTTTTGTAAACGGGTGTGCTTGATTGGTTTCAGTAAGTAATCAACCGTATTGTGTTCAAAAGCTTGGAGTGCGAACTGGTCAAATGCCGTGGTAAAAATCAGTTTGGGCACGACGCTGAGGGCCGATAAAATATCGAACGCAGTGCCGCCAGGCAGGTCGATATCCATAAATACCAAGTCAGGGTTGAGGTGTTCAATGAGTGCTTTAGCTTCCTCAATGTCGGTGGCTTCTCCAAGTACATTGATGTCATCAAACTCGCCCAGTAATGCCTTAAGTTCAAATCGAGCAAGATCTGAATCTTCAACGATTACGGTATTAATTTTCGGCATGGCTTGTCCTCATTATTCTTGTGTGCCAAAGCACAACGTTGCTTGCACTTTGTCATCAGCTGTTTGCAGAGTAAATGTAATTTGTTGTGCGCTGAACATGGCGAGTCTGGCTTTTAAGTTTTCGATTCCCAAACCCGTACTTTGCTCATCTTGACTCAATATCTTGCCTGGATGCGTCAAAGAAATATGCCATTGCTTGCTATTGAGCGCGGCGACAGAAAGATGGAGTTCACCCGAGACTGCTTGTTTACCAAACGCATGTTTTATGGCGTTTTCAACCAACAATTGCAATGCCATTTTTGGTATTGATTGAGTTAGGTAGCGCGGGTCGATGTCTTTTTTAAAAGTTAGGCGACGACCTAATTGCAGTTGGTGCAGTGCTACAAAGGCTTCAACAAACTCTAGCTCTTGCTCAAGTGTGACGATACCTGCGTTTTGATCCGTGAGCTGATAACGCATTAAATCAGCAAATGCCATTAGCATATCGCGAGCTTTATTATTGTCTATCAGTACCATGGCACGAATGTTATTGATGGCGTTAAACATAAAATGTGGGCTAAGTTGATCGAGTAAAGCGTTAAACTGTGCTTCTTTGTTTTTCAATGCCATTACCTGGTTTTGTTGTTCGAGCATATACATGGTTGATTGGCGACTAATGGCCCAATATAAACAGCTCCACATAAGTAAAATAACAAACAGTACAAGGGTAATACTGACACTGGGCTGGCTGGTGTAAAGCACTGAAACGCCTCCAATGAGTCTATCTATACCTTGCCATGTCAGCATATGTAATTGAGTTGCAGAGAATGCACCGGCAAAACTGAGCAAAAAAAGGCAACCCACCCAGAGAAATACAGATTTTGTTTTTAACATTATCCATTGATAAGCCAGTCTCAATAGACAGCTCATAAGTATGCCTAAAGTGGTCACACTGAGCCCAAAGGTCACCGAATATTTACTAATCAAGGGTGTATCACCAAACATGACAGTCATAACAAGCAACACTGGGGCCCAGCCAATTGCTTGTAATAAGAAAAATGAAAACCCAGACCTTTTAATTATTTTCATTGGTTTAATCAAACTGAATAAGAGAATAAAAATAGTACGCCAATCTAATTCGCTTTGTTAGTAAAAAAGAGGTTAGGGTCACCATACATTTAAAAGGTGTGATTTCTGGTTGAGTGGTTATGTTTTTGGCGCTTGCCGCTCGCCCAGCTATACAGCCGCTCGACATGTTTTGCACACAAAGGTTGAGTCACCCCCTAAACTGATGCCATAGCCACATAGGAGTGACCAATATGACCAAAACAACACAACTTACCGCAGCTGCAATCGTATTAAGTAGTACGACTTTTTTCACTTTAGCTAAGAGTGAAGGCGAGCACGCCAGTGTAGACTCAAGCCATTTTAAAACGGTCAATGCAGAGCTTAACGAAGCACTTAATGCATGGCAGAAATCATTTAACCTGCCTTCTTTGGTGATAGCTGTCAGCATTGAGGGGCAAACGGTATTCAATCAAGCTGTGGGTCTGGCAGATATTGAATCAGGCAGAGCAGCGACTATTCAAACGCCATACTCTGTCGGCAGTATTGCAAAATCAATGACCAGCTTAGCCATGGCGCGTTTAGTTGAACAAAATAAGCTAGCGCTGCATGCGCCTATCGAGCAATATGGCTCGTATCAAAACGACTGGCAGGCGCTGACGAGTTACCAACTGGCGTCACACACAGCTGGTATTGTGCACTATAACAAAGCAAGAGTAGAGCGAGAGTTTGAGTCTGTCCGTGATCATTGGTTGCCACAGCAGGCGTTTGATGTGTTTGCGGATGAGCCTCTGGCTTTTAAAGCGGGAAGTGACTTTCAATATAGCTCAAGTGGCTACATTTTATTGTCAGATGTACTGGCTAAAGCGGCAAATACCCCTTACTTACAACTCATGCGCCAAGAAGTGTTTGCGCCATTAAAGATGCAACATACCTTGTTTGATTCAAGTTTAGCAAATAGTGGAGAAGAAGCCGTTTATTATGCGCCAGTAAAATTTAATGAGCCTGACAATAAAGCTCGTCAAAGAGACACTGCAAAGCGTGACCGCAGCTTTTTATTTGGCGGTGGAGGCTATCAATCTACCGCCAGCGACTTGGTGAATATGGCTTGGTATATGACACAAGATGACTATTTATCAGATGCCACAAGAGCGCTATTAACAACACCAGTGACTTTGCCTGATGGTAAAGCTAACCCGCAAAATTATGGGCTAGGCTGGCGTATTCATGACATGGATGTGAGCCAGTATATACCCGGTAAGCCGCAGCAGATAATCAAAGGGGTGCATCATGGTGGAACTACAGCCAATGCTGCCAATGCCTATGTTTTAAGCTTCCCTGAGTTTGGTGCTAGCATTGCTTACACAACGAATAGTATTCCGAGTAGTGAAGACCCGCAGGCAAACTTACAAGTACAAATGTGGTTATGGTTATATCGTTATGTCGAGGCATTAAATTTGGTGAATGAAAACAAAAATGCGCTTTAATGGCGCATTTTTCCTTTTAAAGCTTCAATGCTTCTTTGAACTGCGCAATAGAGGGATGCTGTCTTTTGATTGCGATCTGCAGCCCTTTTTCGAGAGTCTTTTTGCGCTGTGTTGGTTTGTTTTGTGCCAAGTAAATATCAGACAAAATTAAGTGTGCGCCCATATGCTGAGGCATGTACTCAAGTAAGCGCGAAAGCACTTGCTCGGCTTCGTCTGCTCGCTCTTCGCTTAACAAATATTGGCCAATACTGCGTAAGCTGTTTACGCTGTTCCAACGTTCAGGGGTTGGCAGCACTGCAAAAGAGTAGCTTTTACTTAGATCTTGATAGTACTGCTCTATGTTCTCAAGCGCATTGCCAGGTTGTGCGACAAGCGACCTATATTTTGGGGCCCACAAGGCTTCTGGGTATAGGGTTTCAAAACTACTGAGCAGTGTTTTTATCAAGGCGTCGTAGTGGCGCTCGTTTTTGTATGCATGGATATAGAGCGCATGGTTTTGCTGCGCTTTAAAAACAACGGTGTGTTTAAGTTTATTTAAATTATCATCGTAGCGTTTATCAGATATCAGGTCGTCATCGGCTTCACCGAATACCACAATGCCTTTTTCTTTGCCGCGTGTAGCGACCGCTTCTGCAACTTCATCGATTAATGTTTTGGCATTGGGTAGGTCTAATCGCATGCCAATCATGTCAGCCGTAGCATGAAAGATATAGTCATTAAACACATCATCTCGGCGAGTAAGCGCATATAGCCCAAATACGGCATTGGCAGAAACACTGACTAGGCTAGTATGTTTGGCACCGCGATAGTGCGTTTGCAAATAGGGAATGAGCTCTTGCGAAAGGAAATCTAGGTATTGCTTAGGATCACCTTTGCCTTTGCGTACCACGTCGACAGGCCACATGGCTTGTGTATCAAAAGCCGGAAAGTCTCCGCCTTGGTTTAAACTCACTACAATGCTGTCTGGCATGCGATTTACACTGCTTAAGTGCTTAACTAACCCTGTTGTCATATGAAAAAACTGGTGACCGTGAGAACCATTAAAGAAAATAATGGGATAGCGAAAGTCATCACTGTGATGCTCATACATCTCTGGTAGATAGAGATTCATGCTGATCTCTTTATTCAGTATTTTAGAGTCAAACTGTATGGTATTTGCAATATGTATTGGCTGCTCAGAAGTGATGCGCGCTTGTGCATGATGCATTGTGCTGACTAATGCAGTCATAATGAGTAGTTTTAAGAGGTCAAATATTTTCATGGTATGTCCTGAGTAAAATTAAAGAGTCTTGAGGTGTGATTGCGCTTGTTCACTGAG
>CAYZOE010000095.1:0-17852 GCA_964479805.1 uncultured Pseudoalteromonas sp.
TGTCATTAAACTCACCGTCAAGCTTTAAGACTAATCGATCAAATTGAGTATTATGGTCAAAAAACCTAGGAGCACCAGAATCTGTCATCCTACGGCGCCAATCTTTTATATCTTGATCAAAGATATTGTACTTATTATCTTTACTCCAGGTTAAGTCACCTACCTCAAAAGCAGAAAATATTGGTGCATATGCCCAAGTCTCAAAAATTTGAGTGTCAGAATGAAGAAACTCAGCATTAAACAAAAGTGTATCTGAGATCTCATAATGTCCATTTGCAAACATTGAGAATCTTTGATTATCAGGAATTTCTGAAGTAACTTGCTGATAGTTGTATGATTCCCAGTTAGTTGAATAACCAGACAAATCTGTAGCGCTATTTGCTCTTGTTATTGTAGCTGCGTCATCAGCAACACCTGTTTTAACTATCGTGCCATCATCTAGACCTTTGTAACCTGAGATTGTTGCACGACCAGAAGGAATAGCCGAAGATGGAATTGGTGTAATACTTGTTCTATTACGATTGCGAGAGAAAATTGCCTGTTGCTCGTAGAAGTTTGCACCAAAAACTATTGAACCTTTGTCACCAGAAATACCTGTCAATAAATTAAAGCTTCCTCTTTCACCGCCCTCTTCAGAGGGTTTTGTATATGTGTAATCAACCATTAAACCTTCATAGTTTTTCTTAAGTATGATGTTAACTACACCTGCAATGGCATCAGACCCATAGATTGACGATGCACCATCTTTAAGAATCTCAATTCGCTCAATTGCTGCTGGTGGAATGACATTTAGGTCGACAGAATCACCGCTTGACGCATTATTTGCTGCTCGATGGCCATTAATTAGTACTAAGGTTGATGTATCTGGCAAACCCCTAAGGTTAATACTAGATGTTGGGCTACCGGCCCTCGTTGTATTTGTAATTCCCGTTATAGCTGGCAACTGATTTATTAAATCAGCAATATTGTCAACACCAGCCATTTCTATTTGTTCAGCATCAACTGTCGTAATCGGTGAAGCATTTTCTAAATCATGTCTTTTGATTCGCGAACCCGTTACTGCTATTCGCTCAACCTCATTTGCACCATCTTCGTTTGCGATAGCAACACCGGTAGACATGCCTGTAGAGATCACCGAGCAAGCAATCGCATACTTTACTGCTTTAGCTACTTTATTATTTTTCATTATTTCATCCATATTAGCTTATAATTTTTATAAAACGCATACCCCAACCCTGAGGAAGAAAATAATTAACAGGCGAGATAAAAACCTGATAACAAGCATAAAAATATGCATATAAATACACATAGTCAAGACCAAAAAAAATAATAAATAATTTATTTAAAAAATATTATTGCAAAAAAAGCACACAACAAAAAAACAAACAAAAACAACAAAATCAACAATATAAAATATTAAAATGTTAAATAACTTTTAAAAAAAACCAAACTTAAATTTTAAAATAATCATTTAAAAAATCTTATATTGCGATAAAGGGGACGATTACAAATAAAAAAATAAATACTTTTAATTTAACCTCTGTTAACAGAAAGGAATTAAAAAATAAATAAAAATAAATTTATAAAATATAACCATCATATTTTCTTACTAAATCAAACCCAAAAAAGAAACAATCTGTTAGTTTTGGTTATACAAAGAAAGCTACACACTTTGATTTTGTATAAATACTAGACTATCACTTAGTGTTTCATCATTTATTGGTATATTTTTAGGAAGCTAAGCATGGACACAGCAACTCCCTCTTTCGGCATTTTCAGCACACTCAAAGCAAGACTCATATCTTCATTTACTTTAATGTTGTGCATTCTTGCGGCCATCGGATTGACCGCTTATTTAGCATTGACATCGGCGGATGAAGGATTCAAAAGCTACCGAGAACTCGCAAGAGACTCTAACCTTGCCAGCACATTACAATCTAACATGTTGATGGTACGTATGAATGTGAAAGACTTTCTTCTCACAGGGAGTGAAAAAGACCTTCGCGAATACAAGCAATACTTTGAAGAAGTTGATCGTCTCATACTCGATGCCAAACAAGAAATAAATAAGCCCGAAAGAGCACAGATGGTGACTAAACTCATTCAAGAAATTGAGCAGTACAATGCGACGTTCGAAGTAATTAAAACGTATCGCGTTGAGCGCAATGAGTTAGTGTTAAACCAATTAGATGTTATTGGTCCAAGCATGGAGCGCGAGCTGACACAAATCATGCAAAGTGCAGCTCAATCGAATAATATTCAACTGGCTTATGTTGCTGGTGAAGCGATGCGCAACTTATTACTGGGCCGCTTATATGTTGTGAAATACCTTGAAAGTAATCAACTCTTAGCATCTGAGCGAGTCAATCAAGAATTCTCGAGCTTCGAAGATCAGCTCATAAATATGAGTACTTTTAATTTAAATACAGAAAATCAAACTAGGCTAAACATCATAAATAGCATGTTCCTTGATTACACAAACGCCTTTAATCAAGTTCACAGTCTCATTGTTGATAGAAATGACAAAGTAACTAATGTATTGGATGTAATAGGTCCGCGTTTTGCCGCTTTAGTCAGAAATTTAAGCACTTCGGTTAAGTCAGACCAAGACATTTTAGGTCCTCAGTTAAAAGCGTCTAATGAACAAGCCGTATCGCAAATTTTTATTATGTTTATGACAGCGCTTGTAATTTGTGCTGCTATTGTATTTTTCTTACTGCGAATGATCATGAAACAACTAGGTAAAGATCCAAGTGAGCTAGATAATATTGCAACTGCCATATCAAGAGGTAACTTAGACCAAAAATATGATGAACAAGCACCGCAAGGCGTCTTCAAATCTATGCTAGAAATGCGAGAGAGCCTAAAGCTTATTCGTGAAAAAGAAGAACAAGAGCGTCGCGTGGCTCAGGTCAATGCCCGTATTAAAAATGCATTGGATAATGCCAACTCTAATGTGATGATCACCAATACAGAGCATCAAGTCACTTATCTTAATAGTTCAATCCAACAAATGTTTGAGAGCGTAGAAACGCAATTACAAACAGACCTGCCTAACTTTAGCGCTCATCATATTCTGAATGCTCAAATCAATGAATTAATGCCTTACTTTGAGCGACATCTAGCACAAATTGAGAACCTCACCGAAACGCTAGAAGAACAATTTGTTATTGCAGGAAGAACCTTTAAATTAGTTGCGAGCCCTGTCATTGTTGAAGCACAACGTGTTGGTACGGTATTCGAGTGGCAAGATAGAACCGAAGCACTTGCTGCGGCAAAAGAAAAAGCGCGTATAGCCTCTGAAAACGCGCGCGTAAAATATGCTTTAGATGGCTCATCTGGCCAAGTGATGATCGCTGACAAAGACCTAAGTGTGGTTTACATGAATATCGCCATACATGACATGTTTAAAGTAGCAAAGCAAGATATTAAAAAAGCCATTCCACACTTTGTTCAAGAAGCCATGATTGGTAATCGAGTCGATACGTTTTTTGAGCATTTCAGCAATAAACTCGAAGAGTTCAAAGCTCAAACAGCAAGCATTGACACTGAGTTTATGATTTCTGGTAGAACTTTCTCAGTTATCGTAAGCCCAGTTAGTGTCGAAGGTGAACGAATTGGTACGGTGCTAGAATGGCAAGATAAAACTGACTGGCTAGCTCAAGAACGGGAAAAAACTCGTATTGCAGCCGAAAACGCAGGAGTGAGATATGCCCTTGATAGCGTCTCGGGCAATGTCATGATTGCAGACAAAAATTTGAATATCATCTATGCGAACCAAGCGCTTAAAAGCACCATAGAAAGCGCAGAGCGCGATATTCAAGCCCATATAGGCCAGTTCGATGCTAATAGCCTCATTGGCTTTCCTGTAGATCAATTCTACTTAGAATCAGAACAACAGCGTGTCTTGTTTAATAACTTGTCACATGCCCACAAGAGTACTGAATACATTGGTGAGCGAGCCTTCTCTGTGACCTCTAACCCTATCTTCGTTAATAACGAGCGTATTGGAACTGTACTCGAGTGGACTGACAGAACCGCAGAGGTCAATATCGAACAAGAAATAGACAACTTAGTGCAGTCTGCCGCACAAGGTGACTTAAGCCTGAAGTTATCTTTACAAGATAAGACAGGGTTCTTTGAAAAACTCAGTACTGGTTTAAATGACCTAGTGTCGACCGTCGAGATTGCACTTAATGACGTTACAAAAGTACTCAGCGCATTAGCCCAAGGTGATTTAAGCAAACGTATCACCAACGATTATGAGGGCTCTTTTGGCCAGCTAAAACAAGACACAAACAGCACGGCCGATAAACTGACTGAAGTCATTGAAAACATTACCCATGCCTCTAGCAGTATTTCTCAGGGGGCGAATGAAATAGCTCAAGGGAATGCGGATTTAAGTCAGCGTACAGAAGAGCAAGCCAGTAGCCTAGAAGAAACCTCGGCAAGTATGGATGAAGTTACCGAGATTGTTCGTCAAAGCACTGAAAAAGCTGAAGATGCGAATGCCCTATCAATGACGGCTGAAGATAAAGCCAGCCATGGTGGTGAAGTTGTGAAACAAGCCATAAGCGCAATGCGTGAAATCAATCAGTCAAGCAAACAGATCACCGAGATCATCAGTGTGATCGATGATATTGCATTCCAAACTAACTTACTTGCCTTAAATGCGGCTGTAGAAGCAGCCCGTGCTGGTGAACAAGGTCGAGGATTTGCCGTCGTTGCCGGTGAAGTTCGTAACCTAGCACAGCGTTCATCAAATGCTGCAAAAGAAATCAAAGATCTGATCAAAGATAGCCAATCTAAAGTTGAGGAAGGCACCGATCTAGTAAACCGCTCTGGTAATACCTTAAGTGAAATCGTTGAGGCCACCAGCAAGGTACGTGTCATGATGGCTGAGATAGCCCAATCAGCAAGACATCAGTCAGAAAGCATTATGCAAATAAATACTGCCATCACTCAGATGGATCAGATGACACAGCAAAATGCCGCGCTCGTTGAGGAAGCAGCTGCAGCCAGTGAAGCCATGGCTAAGCAAGCACAAATGATGAACCAAACGATCGAGTTTTTCTCCCAAACAGGGTGTAGTGCTTCATCTCAAACTGTAGAGCAAATCTATTTACCAGACGAGCGATACTTGCCAAGTTTGGCGTAATGATTAACGAAAATTAAAAGGGCTGCATTTGCAGCCTTTGTCATACTCAATTTGAAACATTTAGAAATACTTTTTCCATTCTGCTAGCAGTCTGTTAGGCGTACAATAAACCCAAATTGTGCAAGGTTATAACGACCTGAACACCATGTAGTAAATCTAATTTTTACAAAAAATTGTGCTCAGCTCTTTATAACTTTTAAAGGGCACAACTATGATTAACACACATCCCAATATTGTCATTATCGGCGGCGGCGCTGGCGGCCTGGAGCTGGCAAGCAAATTAGGGAATAAACTCGGGAAGTCTCGTCGCGCAAATATTACTTTAATTGATAAAAATCGTACGCATATCTGGAAACCTCTCCTTCATGAAGTTGCGACAGGCTCACTCGACACAAGCCTAGATGGTGTTGTTTACTCTGCACATGCAGCGCGACACGGATTTCAGTTTATTCTTGGTGAGTTCATCAATTTAGACGCTGAAAAACAAGCGATATACCTTAAAGAGCAATACGATTCAGACGGTGAATTGATTTTGCCGCAACGAACTGTTCATTATGATGAATTAATCATCGCCATTGGTAGTGTCAGTAATGACTTTAATACTACTGGTGTCAGTAAACATTGTTATTTCTTAGACTCTCACCAGCAAGCCGAACGCTTTCAACATGCACTACTTAACTGCTTTACACGTGTGCATCAAGCTGCGAGCCAATTACCCGAAGAACAAAACCGCTTATCTATTGCCATTGTCGGTGGCGGAGCAACCGGTGTTGAACTCAGTGCTGAGCTGGTACATGTCGCTCAACTACTCAAACATTATGGTATGAGTGCATTTACCAGTACCAAACTCACCATTCATTTAATTGAAGCCGGGCCGACTATACTACCTGCCCTACCGACTCGAATAAGTAACTCTGCGCGAGACGAGTTGCGTCATTTGGGTGTAAATATCCTGGAAGGCACTAAAGTGAGCAAAGCAACTTCTGAGGGCTTTATCACCGATGACAATACCTTGATCCAAGCCGATCTAATGCTCTGGGCGGCGGGTGTGAAAGTGGCTGACTTTATTACAAACCTCGACTGCTTTGAGTTCACTCGCAATAATCAAATTGTAGTAGACGAATACTTACAAGCAAAAGGCACTTCACACATCCATGTGCTAGGTGATGCTTGTGCCTGTGAGCAAGAAGACGGCGCCTTCGTGCCACCTCGCGCACAAGCTGCACACCAGATGGCAAGTAATGTCGCGCACAATGTGTTAGCCAAATTCAGTGGTAAGGCGCCAAAACCTTTTGTTTATAAAGACCACGGTTCACTGGTGAATCTTTCTCGCTTCAGTGCAGTAGGAAGCTTAATGGGCAACCTGACTAACAACACCATGTTTATAGAAGGTAACCTAGCGCGAGTAATGTATCTATCGCTGTATCGTATGCACCAAAATGCAATTCACGGCCCAGTTAAAACAGCTGCACTGTGGTTATCTGAAAAGTTACTGCGCATTGTGCGCCCTAAGATGAAACTGCACTAACTATATCTGCAGCAGCCTGAAAATTCAGTAAAGCTCAGGCTGCTATTTTTTAAGTTTCTTTTTATTGTGCTTCAGTCAGTGCTAGCATCTCATTCAATGCCGAAACAGAAAACCCTCTGTCGTAAAAGTAGACAATTGTGCCATCTCTATCAATCAGCATCACTCTGGCATTATTTGGGTTTTCATTACCCGTAAACGCTTGGATTTTCTCACCGTCTTCGTAGATGGTGATCACCCCACCCCATAACTCTTTAGGAATACCTCGGCGCATCCCCTCATCGATCTGTGTGCTAAACATTCTAGGAAACATGCCTGCAATAGTCGGCAACTCGTATGCTTTAATATCAGCACCTTTCATATCCAAACCAATCAACCAACGATCAATGTCGAATTGGCTGTCCTGCTTATAACCAACCAAAAATAACGCAACTTCACCTATAACAAAATCAGGCAACTTAATAAGCTCCTTTTCTAGGCTTCCACCAGAGACAATAGGAAAAGCTTTCCCCGTGACATCTTGGTTTGGATATTGGGCTGCACAGCCCGCAATTAGAACAAATACAAATATGAGTAAAAGTTGTTTCATCAATTTAATTTTCCTTTTTGGTTTTACTGAAATTGCTTGGCAATCACATCCAGCTTTTTCAAAAATTCTTCTTTTAATTTACTGTGCTCATATTCAAGATCATATTTGTTATGAAACCCAAAACGGAGCAATACCCCATTTCCCTGTAGATAGATGGTATAACCATCAATATCAGAGAACGCCGTAATCCCTTCTAAATGCTTACCTAGCTCGTAAGGCTCTCCATGTTGTTGAATATACTCATATACTCGTAAGATATGTTTTGACTCTAGATTATTTTTCATATGCCAATCTCATTGCATTCAATACAATTTTTACGTCATACACTGCTTTTAAGTTTAGTCTGTTTTTACTTTCACATTGCCTTCACATCTAATTTGCGAGCATCAAATAAAATTAAGGAGCAAAGCAATGCGAACTATCTACAATCTTCTATTCATTTTCTGGCTATTATTTTTATCCAACAACACAAATGCAGCAGAGATAACTCTGACTGAAGCACAATCTTTAGTGCGCGAAGGTATACAGAGGATCAGTAACACAAATAAACAACAATGGGCGTTCGAGCTTCATAGTTTTGAGAGTGAAGAGGGTGATATCACACAGTATAGCGCAAGCTTCAACGGTGTAGCCGCAAAAGGCGAGCAGTGGCAACTCATTTCATGGAATGGCGAAACTGCGACAAAAAAACAACATCGTGAATTTATAAAAGAGCGTGAAAATCCAAAAAAGAGTTTTGGGATCACACTGAACCAATTAATTAATATTGATTCTGTTCAAATTATAGATGATTCTGAAAAGCAACTTCAGGTTACTTTTAAAGTCAACATCGATGAGCTAGGCGATGATGCAAATGAAAAACTGCTTGGCCAGCTCACATTAAATAAAACCAACAACTTAATTCATCAGATTGAAATTAACAACATCAGTGAATTTAGTCCAATGGCAATGACCACAATTGATTCTTTTAAAATGGTCTTACAATTTAACGAATTCTCTGAGCAAGTATTGCTTAAAACCACAGAATTGATGATGGCAGGCACGTTCGCCGGATTTATTGAGCTAAATGAAATATCTAAAGATGAGTATAAGTTTTTTAAAAAGCTAGAGTAATTCTCAAGATTGCCTAAAGCACAGTGAATAATCTGCTTTCTTTGCTGTATTCAAACCCAAATAAAGTATAATGTATACAAATTTCACATTAAGCATTTGGATACTATAAGCAATGAAAGCAAAAATAATAACCGCAGTATTGTCTCTAGCCGTATTTGCAGGCTGTCAAACCACTGAGCAACAAATAACACCTGTTGATTACAGCAATGTAAAACTAGCGCACGGTAATGTGGTCAAAGAAGGTGAAGTCTATATTCCTGCCTGGAAACGCAATGAAGCACTGATCAACCAAGTGCTTACCAATCAGCATTATTGCGCTGACAACTTGGTCTTGCGCTTCCAAGCTATGTCGCAGCAAAATATCGAAGATTCTTGTAAATTACTGCTAGAAACAGAAAAGCGTTTTCACTCTCTCTTCAATACGCTTGGCAAACCGCTGCTACATGACAATAATGATGTGTTGCGTGCCAATATTTATGCCAGTCGTGAAGATTACGTAAAGTATGTCACCGATCATTTTGACGTACCGTCTAACAATGGCGGCATGTACCTCGAAGGTTTACCCCATTTAGAAGATAACAGTGCCGAGTACGTAGCGTATTTGAAAAAAGGCACCGTATGGAACCTAAATCATGAGTTTGTGCACTATTTAGATGGTCGTTTTAATACTTATGGTGATTACTGCGCGCCGCCTCATGACAATCATTATGGTCCGGAATACTGCCCAGAACCCGCTGCTGAGCCACCTTATTTAATTTGGTGGGGCGAAGGGCTAGGTGAATACGTTGCCCATATGAACAATAACCCACGTGCGCTTGAGTTGGCTGGCAAAAAAACTTATCAACTGAGCGAGTTGTTTTATAACAACAGTGCAAACTGGAATACCGATCGTATCTACCGTTGGGGCTACTTAGCAGTACGCTACATGATGGAAAAACAGCGTGATAAAGTCGAAGAGATGCTATTTCATGTACGCCGCGGAGATTACCCGCGCTATCAAAAAATCGTAAAGAATTGGGGTACCAGCATGGACGCTGACTTTCATGCTTGGTTAGATACGGTCGCAACCAAATAAGCTAACGCATCACTTTGTAAAAGCTTGGTTAAAACCTGTTAATCCAAGTAACACTTTTAAGTGTCGGTCTAATTAAGGTGCAGTTTACCTAGGTCTCTATTCTGCACCTTATTTTTCTTATCCATATCTGCCTCCACAATACCTAGCCTTTTCATTCATTGTTTACATTTCATCACATTCCGAATTCTCTTCATTCTTTCACCAACCATTCGAAAATGAGATGATTTATTCAATAAAAACATAATAAAAGATAAGTAATGAAAAAATATTTACTCACTCCTCTTGCGGTTGCATTAACACTCACTTTAATGGCGTGTGGCGGCGGCTCTTCCGATAGAGACGCTCCAGAAAAAGGCTCAGGCTCTGGTAGCGGCAGCGTAAAAACCCCAACACTACAATCAATGTCACTTTACGCATATAGCTATCAATGTAATAAAATTGTGCCTCATCAAGCCGAGGTAGTATTTCACGACGATCAAGGTCGCCCTCTTGGAAACTCTAAAACAGACTCTCAAGGTGAGTTTGCTGGTGAGCTACCTGAAGATACAAAGCATATCTCTATTATTAGTCAAATCGATGATCCAGTAGATGGTGCGTATACTAAAATTCATAGCGAATTAGACATTGAGCATAGAACAAACCTAGGTGGGTTCTTTTTTGATGTAAACATGAACAACTGCCGTTGTGAGCTTTTCTCTTTAGATACCACAGACTTTACTTATACACAAAATGGCTATCAACTGTATGAGAGCGCTTTCCCACTGAGTAATAAAAAAGTAGAAGTATGCCCATTCGAAGAAAAGGTCTATCTCAGAGTTGTATCAAATAATCAACAAGAAGCTAAAGCTGCGGTATTAGATTTAACTGACGAGATGAAGTCATCAAAAACAATCAAGTTATCGGACGCCCAATTTCAGCATCAAGGAGTCTTAGTTGAGAACAAACAGAGCCCTAATAGTGACTTATTAAGCACACGAGCTTATGACAAAGAACTTCATAAATACCAATTTGTAGGCTTTACTAACTCTTCGGATAATAATGCTTTATTCGTTTTCCCAAGTGTTTTTGAAGACAATTTCTATACTCAATCTGGCTCAGAAACGATATCGCCAAATGGCCTAGAAATCAGCTTCAGTTCACACGCACGAAGCAAAGTTAACGTTGAAGGAGAATATGAGCTTACGGAACTCCCTCAAGTTTCGGCTAATTTAGGTGCTGATTTACTTAATTTCACAAACAGCCAAGATCTCAGCTATGATTTCAGTGCAAATGACGAGAGATTTGCAAGAGCTCAATGGGAATATAGCTTCTTAATCGATGATACAGCTGAGACGCGTTTTGACTGGCGAATTGAAGGCAGTATATCTGGCCAAATTCCAGATTTATCTTTTGGTGATGTTTTCCAAGAGCCTACGGATCCAGTCACCTTAGAAAGCTTATCAATTTTCTTATACGGTTATGCTGGAAACCCAACAGATCATAAAAGCTTTTCTGAATTACTAGACAAGCACAATCAAATTAAAGGCCGTTTAGCTAAACCTGAGTTCAGCAACTACGTTTATACTCGCGTACACGCAAACTTTGACTAACCATCTAGTTTAATAGCTAAAAGGCCACATTCTTGGCCTTTTACTTCTACCCTTCCAAGTAATACACTGCACAGAGCTTTTATTCTTAAAACAACAATAAACCATGAGTAAATATTACGACCCTATCAGCGCACAACACTGCCAAAACCAAACCTTTGCACCAAGCTACTGGGCCAGTACTCAAGCATTGCCTGACCTACTGCCTACTATAACGTCTGATGCACATTGCGATGTCGTCATCATTGGTGGCGGTTTTAGCGGTTTGCTTACCGCCTATTACTTAGCAACTGTGCATCAACAAGAATGTATCGTGCTTGAAGCAAATCAAGTTGGCTTTGGTGCCAGTGGCCGAAATGCGGGGTTTGTACTAAAAGGCTCGGGACGCTTGAGCTACCCGCAAATGGCAAATAAATGGGGCATGGATGTTTGCCAAGGTATTTATGGCGAATTTACAGAAGCGGTGCAACGGGTTGAAGATTTGATCAAAAGCCAACAGATAACTTGCGACCCTCAACCAAAAGGCTACTTAAAAATAGCGCATAACCAACAGGCCTTTGCAGGTCTTAAGGCGCAAGCTGAGTTTTTACAAAAACACCTTTCGAGTGATGCTGAGTTTTTGTCGCTTGAGGAATTAAAAGTTAACTATATGCACAACCGACAAGCTTATGGCGCGATGCGTTTACCCGATGGCTTTGGTATTCATCCACTTAAACTTGTGTTGGGTTATAAAAAAATGGCTATGGAGGCTGGCGTAAAAATATTTGAGCACACACTTGCAAGCGATATTAACGACACTGGAAATCATGTGACCCTAAAAGCCAACGGCTTTAATATCAAAGCCAATAAATTGGTTATTTCAGGAAATGCCTATAACAGCAAGGTCACATCGCCAGTTATTAATAACCGCTATCTACCTATCCTCAGTAGCATTATGGTGACAAAACCGCTTACCCAAGCCCAACTTGAAAGCACAGGACTAAAAACCCACCAAGTAACGATGGATACGCGTACACTAAAATACTATTACCGCTTATTACCTGACAATCGCTTGTTGTTTGGAGGACGAGGGGCTATTTTTGCCAAAGATCAAAATAAACCAACCTATCTAAATAACCTAAAAAAAGGCTTAGCTGATTGCTTTCCTACTCTTAACAATATCAGCCACGATTATTATTGGCATGGTTATATTGCGGCAGCGCTCGACGATATGCCTCACGTCACTGTGCAAGGTAATATTGGCTATACCCTAGGATATTGCGGAGCAGGCGTCTCTTTTAGTGCACAAGCCGCATATCGACTTGCACAACAAATCGCGGGAGTTACAGTGCCAAACTTACCTTTATATCAGACACCACTACCATATTTGCCCTTTCCAAGCCTCAGGCGTTTTGGTCAGTGGGGGTATTATCAATACGCACAGTTGAAGGATAAACTTGGTTAAACATAGTAATTCGAGTGTCAGCCTATGGCTTTGCAAAAGGCTGACACTTTGTGCACATTTACTGCACAATTGAGATCTACAGTTAATTCACAACCGAAACTTTATACCAATCTTCTTAATTAAGTGATCCATTTTGAGGCAAGGAAAACTTGTCGATAGCGCCGCTCACGCGTCCTGCTATCGCTGAGGTACCTACTTCCATGTAGGCAAGGCAAAAATTTTTATATTTAGTTGTTCTAAATGAGAAATTTTTAACATGGTTAGCGGCAGCTTTAGTCCTCAGAATGATTAAATATTACTGAGGATTGGTATCACTAATAAGAGTGATTGAGATGAAACTGTCAAACCTAAGAAGACCTATTTATCCTGTCCTATTCGCGACTAATTTCCTACTTTCGGGCTGCGGTAGTTCAGAAAACAGCACCGAGAATGAGCTCATAAATGAGACACAATCAGCGAGTGACAATACTACTAGCGATGCTACAGATAGCGACTCTAATAGCACTACAGACTCTGAAAATAGTACTTCTTCCAATAACGACGCAGACAATGGTACTGCATCTATTAATGGCTCTACCGACGGTGTGCTATGTGATTATTATTATAATGAATACAATGATTCCAGTTCGGTCCAAGCCACCAGCAACGCACAGTGGGCATGCGATGGCAGCAGTCGTATATTGACGGCCAATGGTTTGCCAGACCACGTTACAGGGCAATTTCCAAATGCCAATAACCCTAATGAAATCAGCGAGCAAAACGTCTCTGTAACTTACACACTTACGCCCAATGAAAGCACAACGGCAAGCACTTTAGGGGGACCTCACGGGGCTACCGGGTATATTCTCAATGGCGTCAAGATTGACGCCAATACTGCAGGCACCTGTGATGATTCGGGTAATAACTGCAGCCTAATTGGCAATGAAGGCGATTGGCATATTGAAGCGCTGGGACAAACCAGTTTCAACTTTGGCACTGACGACAACAACGCACATGTGCAACCTGGCGGTGCTTACCATTATCATGGTATGCCAGAGGGGTTTATAGCACTTAGAGGCGGCAATAACACAAACATGACTTTAATTGGCTGGGCGGCTGACGGTTTTCCCATTTATGCAAGATATGGCTTTAGTGAAGCTGACAACGCTAGCTCACCAATAAAAATAATCACAGGCAGCTATCAGTTGATTGAAAATATCAGCATCAATCGTCCATCCGTTGAAATCTATCCACTCGGTACCTTTGCGGAAGATTGGGAATTTGTAGCAGGCTCAGGTGACCTAGACGAATGTAATGGCCGCTTTGGTGTGACACCTGAGTTCCCTGAAGGTATTTATCATTACTACGCCACAGATTCATACCCATATTTTCAACGCTGTGTAAAAGGCGAGCTATAAAAAATGCTAAATATGACTATGAAACTCAAATTGTGCTTTGCACTCATTGGAATTTTACTGAGCGCTTTTAGCAATAACACTCAAGCTCATTTGATGGCACCTAACAAAGGCACGTTAAATTTCGATCAATCTGGTGGGTATTTAGTTTTGTCTCTGCCAATATCAGCTTTCACTGACTTTGATAAGAACAACGACAAAGCACTTTCCTTAAAAGAAATAAAGTCTCAGCAAAAAGCGATGATTAAATACATTACAGACTCAATATATTTAAAAAGTAATAACCAAAAAACGTTTTTAAGCGGTGTGATGTTAGCCCCACAGCGAAGTCATAGTGTGAATAGCAATCAAATTGAGCAAATTGTTGTGATTGGTAAGTTCTTAACCTCTTTTAAGAATGGCGTTTCTGTTCATACATTACTATTAAATAGCTTAACTCAAAATGAAAAGTTAACCATCACCACAACAGTGAAAGGTAGCAACTCAAAGCAGATATTCACGCTCGAAAATGCATACTCTTCACACACATTAAGAGAGTAAAAACCAAAAAGTAACTTTTATTTACACCTTTATATTCAAGTGACATAGTAAAGAAGCTTGATTAATACAAGGAGACTAAGATGAAAATTAAGCTACAAAAGAAAACCCTAAAACAGCTAAGTAAAGATGCAAAAACAATCGCGCATAACCAAACTCCTCAGGTAATTGGAGGTACTGCAACTCAAGGCGCTTGTTACTCTGTAGGTTGTGATTCAGCAGCATTCTTGGGTTGCCCAACTGGGAACAACTGTTATTCTGCAATAGATAAGATCTGCTTGCCTGATTACTAAGTAATATGGGAAGCCACTGGCTTCCCATATTATCTATTGCTGACAAGTTTTATATAGAATTCAACGCATCTTGTTCTGTAAATATAGGATAACCCTTAGGTTTAAATCGGTTTATATTATTTAAAAAACGGCTGTCTTTTACAGGCAAAGTTGCTGATCCATAGTCATACTGATTTAGCTTATCTCGAAGTCCCTGATTATCAATATCATCACCTTGCATCTCGTACCAGCTAATAATAGGTGGCGTTACAAAGCGGTTATAGGCAGTTTCAGCAATTTCGTTCCTTTTAGCAAACCGTAATGCGTGAGTCAAAATACCATCTTTGTGATATACAATTTTTAAGTGACCATTTTCCATTGGCAGTTCCGATACAGGCTTAGTAAATAAATCGCCATGCGCACTGTAACTACCATGAGTAACTAACCCATTTTTGGTCCATACCGCAGCATACTCCCAATCATGGCGATGCCCTCCTCCAAAATATGGAAATACCTGGTCTTTTTTGAAGTAAAGTGCATAAAAATGCGCGCAGTACAGCCCACTTTGTGTATCTTTACACGCATAACGATGTACGGTATTTGAGTTATTTAGAAACCAAGTTTCTCGACAGTTACCGCCCAAACTACCTGTTGTTTTCAACCCTGCATTTTGCTGTCCAGTTCGACTTATGCCTGCACTTGGCAAACACCCATCACCATCAAAATCGAAAATAGGCTCTGTGCCATTGATAATATACGAAGCAGGCAATGCTTGATCTAAAGCAGTAAAGTCATTTGCCGTGAGGTTAGTTGAATTTAAAGCACAGGCCAAAGAAAGGCTCACGCTTAGTAACTGAAATATAGTTCGTGTTGTCATATTGATTATCCTTAAATAAACCCAAAATAAAAATACAACACTTACGTTACATTTAAAATTATTCCTTTAATGCCGAAATCGACGTACAAGTCTTAATGTTATTGAGTTTTACATCTACATACTTATGCCTAAAACACCCCGATGTAAAATAAATGTTATAAAAAAATTGACGTTATAAAGCGATTACTCTATTTTATCGCTACACCTAGATGGGTGTTGTGAACAACATAGACACGGATTATTTCAAGGAAACCTTATGAACCACTTAATTAAAACAGCCTTAATGGGCTCATTATTAGCAAGCTTTTCCAGTTTTTCAGCTGATCTTGTAAAAACTACAAATACGCTCTCTCCACACCCTGAGCTCGACATGATTGATCAGTTCAATCATAGCGCAATGCAAGTTACTGACATAAAACGCGTATTGGCAAGCAATGTCGCGAAAGACTTAAGCTCACAAAATAAGCATTGGTTAAACATGCTTAATAGAAGTCACACTGCAAAATTAAGTACTCTGCATTTAACTCAAGATAACCAGCAGTTGATGAGAACTGCCAATGCTCGCACACGTTCTCTAAAAGGTTTGGAGCAACAAAGCTCTAACCTATATCAACTTAGACTTGCCTCTAATGAAATGCTTGAGCAGTGGAAAGAAGGTCAAAAACCGCTTATTGCATTTGCACCAAAAGGCGATGATAAAGATTGGATATACATTGAAGCATTTGACGCTCAGGGCAATGTACATCTTTTAGATGCGCATACAATGCCTTCTCAACCTGTTCTGATCTTAGAATTAGATAGCAAACAAGTTAAAAAAGAAGGCCTTGCTGTTATGCAGTCTATTTTTAAGCAAGCACGTAATCATAATGCTGCGGACTTTATGGCGCAGCAAACAGTGCAAACGTCAGCTATCTCAACATCAAAGCTCGATCGAATTCGTTTGAATGATGATGAAGAGCCTTGGATCTCAGGAAAAGCGGAAGTCTATGCGGTGGTGACAGGCGTGAGTCCGTCTCGTGATGAGCCGATCTTAGACATAGTCGATATGCCATACCTAGATCATGATGGCACCGACTATACGCCAAACCAAATTCTGATCCATTGGGAACGTTACCGCTGGCAGGCTGCCGATATCTTGTTGATGGAGCAGGATGACAATACTAACTACCAAGACTTAGCGACGACGTTTTTAGATATTGTCACTCAGGTGATGCGCGCAATACCTGATCCGAATGTTCAGGGCTATGCGATTATTCCACAGTTAACTAACCAGTTAATTAAAGCCATGCCAAGTCATTGGTTTAGTAATGATGATGATTACTTGGATGTATTTTATACCCTTTTTGAAGGGCAAAAGTACAGTAATCACATGGGCGCGAGTAACAACGCCAAAATCACTTTATCACCGCTTACTATTAACCCTAGAAGTGTCGATATAAAAGCAGACAGATAAGCTCCCTGCTCTAACTGTTGTAAACGAACAAAGGCTTTACTTCTAAAAAGCAAAGCCTTTTTTAAGATTTAATTACTGAAAAACTAATTCTGTTAGCTATGCTGATAACATTTAAATGGTTTGGCTGTTTTACTATTAATGATTTGAACTTGGTCATGTTCAAGGCCGACTAAGCTTGGCTTTATAGCTTGCTCAAAACGCTTTGATACTGACTCTATTCGTCTAGCTTCTTGCTCAATTGCACGAATGTCGGCTTCATGACTGCGTACAATTTTCTTTATCTTACGCGCTATTTCTTTGTGCTCACGCAGTTTTTGCTTATTAATCTTTAAGATATTTTCATCTTCGTATTTAAAGTCGCTCGATAAAGCCTCTAATTGGGCATGATATTCAGCTAATTCTTCATCCATATCTCTGACCGGCTTCTCCAGTAACGTCATTTTATTTTCTATATTTTGAAATGCTTTATATGCAGAAACCTGAGTCGGCGACATAGGCAGATCTTTTACTTTTTCACAGTCTTTATATACTTGGATGCGGTAATCAGACTCTGTTTGTTTATCAGGTGCAGCATTGGCTGCAACACATGCAGTTAAAACAGCACTACTTAATATGGTTATGATGGCGTTAATTTTCATAGTTGTCACCTTTCCTGTTGATGTCAGTCTTGCTCAGTATTTGAAAGGTTAGTCGCAACGATTTTGAAAAAAGTTTGAATAAATAAAATTTAAGCAATAAAAAAGCACAGGGCGTGTATTTGCTCACTGTGCTTTTAGCTTTTAGCTTTTAGCTTTTAGCTTTTAGCTTTTAGCTTTTAGCTTTTAGCTTT
>CAYZOE010000096.1:0-3605 GCA_964479805.1 uncultured Pseudoalteromonas sp.
AGAGTGATTGTTGCTCTCTTGGGTCTGGCAAGCCAAGCTGCTTACATACTGCTGCTAATGCAGCCAAATCTGCTTTTGAATTTAGACGTGTAACGTAAAACGTAGGCACAGATGGATCGAGTTCAAACTGCTCGACAGGAGAGTCCGGTAGCAGTTTTGTCCTAACCAAAATACGGTTTACGGCAGCCGCGATTACGTTCGTGCTGCGAGTCAAAATGTTCATATCATAACCAGCTAAAAAATTTGCTATAGAATACCAAGGAAATACTGGACTGACCATTTACAAAAAAGCATCAATCTCAGAAGCTTCAATTAAGTGTAGATGTTTTCAAATAGAACCCGACTAATTCGCTTTAGCGCGGGATAAGAGATTTATCAAGATAAACTGTTGCATTTATCGCCAGTCTCTATATAATACGCGAACTTTCTGCTCATTATGAGTTAGAAAGTCAATTATTGGACTTGGATTTCAAGTCGTTAAACAGGAACTCCGATTTGGAGTTCAATGGTAGAAATAGAAGAACACCCGACCTCTTAAAGTTTAAGACGGTTTCGGATGTTTTTTTATGCTCTTTTTAAATGCTCTTTTTATTTGAGGTTTAAGAATGTCAAATCAACGCATTCGTATTCGCCTAAAAGCTTTTGACCACCGTTTGATTGACCAATCAACGGCGGAAATCGTGGAAACTGCGAAACGCACTGGTGCTCAAGTACGTGGTCCAATCCCACTACCTACGCGCTTTGAACGTTTTACTGTATTGATCTCTCCGCACGTAAACAAAGACGCGCGTGATCAGTATGAAATCCGCACCCACAAACGTCTGATCGACATCGTAGAACCAACAGACAAGACTGTAGACGCTCTAATGCGCCTAGACCTTGCTGCTGGTGTTGATGTTCAAATCAGCCTGGGTTAATCGGAAGATTAGAGAGGTTTTAGGAAAATGGCATTAGGTCTAGTCGGTCGTAAAGTGGGTATGACACGTATCTTCACTGAAGATGGTGTATCTATCCCTGTGACAGTTATCGAAGCGACGCCTAACCGTGTAACGCAGATCAAATCTGACGCTACAGACGGTTATAACGCGCTTCAAGTTACTGCAGGCGAGAAAAAAGCAAGCCGTGTAAACAAACCAGAAGCGGGTCACTTCGCAAAAGCTGGTGTTGAAGCGGGTCGTGGCCTGTGGGAATTCCGTCTTAACGGCGGAGAAGGTGAATTTGAAGTTGGTGCTCAACTAACAGTTGAGCTTTTCAATGACGTAAACAAAGTTGACGTTACTGGCACTTCAAAAGGTAAAGGTTTCCAAGGTGGTGTTAAGCGCTGGAATTTCAGCATGCAAGACGCTACACACGGTAACTCTATCTCTCACCGTGCTCCTGGTTCAATCGGTCAAAACCAATCACCTGGTAAGGTGTTTAAAGGTAAGAAAATGGCCGGTCACATGGGTGCTGAGCGTTCAACGACTCAGAATCTTGAACTAGTTCGTGTTGACGCAGAGCGTAACCTGCTTTTAGTTAAAGGTGCAGTACCTGGCGCTATCGGCGGTGACGTTATCGTTAAACCAGCTGTTAAAGCATAAGTCCTGGAGATTTAGTGATGGAATTAGCAATTAAAGGCGCTGGCGCGCTTGAAGTTTCCGAAGCTACTTTTGGACGTGAGTTTAACGAAGCATTAGTACACCAAGTAGTTGTTGCATACGCAGCAGGTGCTCGTCAAGGTACTCGTGCTCAGAAGACGCGTTCTGAAGTGCGTGGTGGTGGTAAGAAACCATTCAGCCAAAAAGGTACTGGCCGTGCACGTGCTGGTACAATCCGCAGCCCAATCTGGCGCAGCGGTGGTGTGAGCTTTGCAGCTAAGCCGCAAGATCACAGCCAAAAAGTTAACCGTAAGATGTATCGCGGTGCGATCAAAAGCATCTTATCTGAGCTTGTACGCCAAGAGCGTTTAGTAGTTGTTGAAAACTTCGGTTTAGAAGCACCTAAGACTAAAGAGCTTGTTGGTAAGCTTAAAGAGCTTGAGCTTAAAGACGTGTTAATCGTGACTGAAGAAGTAGATGAGAATCTATTCCTTTCCGCACGTAACCTATACAAGGTTGATACACGTGACGTAGCTGGCATTGACCCAGTAAGCCTAATCGCTTTCGATAAGGTATTAATTACTGCAGGTGCTGTTAAGCAACTTGAGGAGGCGCTAGCATGATCCGTGAAGAACGTCTTTTAAAAGTAATCCTTGCTCCACACATCTCTGAAAAGAGCACTATTGCTGCTGAAGAAAACAACACAATTGTTTTCAAAGTAGCAACAGACGCAACCAAAGCTGAAGTTAAAGCAGCTGTTGAGAAGCTTTTTGAAGTAGAAGTAACTGGTGTTCGCACACTTAACGTTAAGGGTAAAACAAAGCGTACTGGCATGCGTTTCGGTCGTCGTTCAGACTGGAAGAAAGCCTACGTTACTCTTAAAGAAGGTAGCGAGCTAGACTTTGTCGGCGGCGCCGAGTAATAAGGGGAGTTAGAATTATGGCACTTCAAAAGTGTAAACCAACTTCTGCGGGTCGTCGTCACGTCGTTAAAGTGGTTAACCCTGATCTACACAAGGGTAAGCCATACGCTCCGCTACTAGAGAAAAACTCTAAGTCAGGTGGTCGTAACAACAACGGTCGTATCACGGTTCGTCACATCGGTGGTGGTCATAAGCAACACTACCGTGTAATCGATTTTAAACGTACTAAAGACGGTATTCCGGCTAAAGTTGAGCGTTTAGAATATGATCCAAACCGTAGCGCAAACATCGCTCTTGTATTATATGCAGACGGTGAGCGTCGTTACATCATCGCACCTAAAGGCTTAAAAGCTGGTGATACTATTCAGTCTGGTGTTGATGCACCAATCAAGGCTGGTAACACATTACCAATGCGCAACATGCCTGTAGGTTCTACTGTTCACAACGTTGAGCTTAAGCCTGGTAAAGGTGCTCAAATCGCTCGTTCAGCGGGTGCATACGTTCAGATCCTTGCTCGTGAAGGTCAGTACGTAACACTTCGTCTACGTTCAGGCGAGATGCGTAAAGTTGAAGCGGATTGTCGCGCAACTTTAGGTGAAGTAGGTAATGCAGAACACATGCTACGTTCACTAGGTAAAGCTGGTGCAAATCGTTGGCGTGGTATCCGTCCTACAGTTCGTGGTGTTGCCATGAACCCAGTAGACCACCCACACGGTGGTGGTGAAGGTCGTACCTCTGGTGGTCGTCATCCTGTATCTCCATGGGGTGTACCTACTAAAGGTAAGAAGACACGTAAAAACAAGCGTACTGATAAATTAATCGTACGTCGTCGTACTAAGTAATAGTTGAGGAATTGCCATGCCACGTTCTCTCAAGAAGGGTCCATTTATTGACCTACACTTGCTGAAGAAGGTAGAGAAGGCGTTGGAAAGCGGTGACAAGAAGCCTATCAAGACTTGGAGCCGTCGTTCAATGATCATCCCTAACATGATCGGATTGACCATCGCTGTCCATAATGGTCGTCAGCACGTACCTGTATTCGTTACAGACGAAATGATCGGTCACAAACTAGGTGAATTTGCACCTACACGTACTTACCGCGGTCA